>JAZOVL010000314.1:0-21281 GCA_045658685.1 Pilosibacter sp. | reverse complement strand
TGAGAGCTTTTGCTTTCTCAACGTCTGCTGTGTACGGAGTCTGCTCAGCATAATAGTAGATAGAATCGGAGAAGATGGATGTCGGAGCTTTTGCATAGCCGTTGAATACAACTTTTGCGTAAGCTTCGCTGTCGAATGCCCAGTTACAAGCCTGACGAACTCTCTTGTCTGCGAACGGTTTTCTGCCGTCTGCAAGAGCCCACTCTGTGTTAAGAGTTACATAACGGTATGTAGTAGCCGGAGCAACGTCGATGATGATGGACTCATCGCCTTCAACGATGGAAACGTCTGTTACCGGTACCGGTGTGATAATATCAGCTTCGCCAGTCTGAAGCATAGCGATACGAGCTGCATCCTCCGGAACTACCATGAATGTTAAGGAATCAACTGTGGAACCCTCTCTCCAGTAGTTCTCGTTCGGAACCATCTTTGTGTAACCGCCGTCAACACGCTCAGCAAGTTTGAACGGGCCTGTACCAGCGGAGTTCTTTGCAAGGTAATCAGATGCGTTTTCCATAGCCATAGCCTTCGGAGAAACCATTCTGAACTGTGTAATCTTGTTGATGAATGTGTTGTTCGGCTCTGTAAGGTGGATTGTTACCTGATATTCGCTATCTACTGTAACGCCTTCCCATGCAGAGATTGTTCTCTTAAGAGTTAAGCTCTCATCAGCGAGACCACGCTCATAAACAGCCTTAACTGCCTCAGCGTTGAACGGCTCACCATCGTGGAATGTAATACCCTCGTTAAGGATGAATGTATAGGATTTACCATCCTCAGATACGGACCACTCTTTAGCAAGTGCCGGAACTACGTTTGTGTTCTCGTCGAATGCTAACAGACACTCGTACATTTCGTTTGTGATCTGGTTGGAGTAACCGTTGGAAGAAACGTGCGGATCAAGGTGTGTTGCGTCTGCCGGAAGAGCGATAACGATATCGTTGTCCGGTGCTACTGCTGTAGCTGCCTCAACTTTAGCTTCTTTAGAAGCTTTTACTTCTTCTGCACTGGCTGTTGTTGTCTCAGCAGCTGCTGTTGTAGCTGCCGGAGCTGGCTCTTTAGCGCCGCAAGCTGTTACGCTTAATGCCATAGCACTAACGAGTGCCAGAGATACTAATTTCTTTTTCATTTAGTAGGACCTCCCTTTCCCTATAAAAAAATACAGTAAACTTGTCTTTATGAACTCCATAAAAACAACCGTTTATATTATAAACCTTTTTAGCAAAACAAACAAGGTTTTCCCGTTAAAAAAGTGTATTTTTATTGTATTTTCACAAATACATTGCTCTTTTTTTGTTGAAAACATTTGTGAAGTATTTAAGCAAAGTTTAGACTTGTTGCCTTTTTAAGGCAACTATGCTATAGTAGTGGATGTATTTACCTAAAATGCAGATTGGAGATGACATAATATGGTAAAGAAATGGAAAGTAACCTTTCCTGCTCCGACCGGACCGGAGACAAGATGGGCTTACGTTTATCTGCCGGACTCCTATTTTGAGGAACCGGACAAACGTTATCCTGTGTTGTATATGTTCGACGGCCATAACCTTTTCTCTGATGAAGAGGCCTCTTATGGCAAATCCTGGGGTCTGAAAGATTATATGGATCAAACAGGCACACAACTGATCATCGCCGCTGTCGAGTGTAACCATCACCCGGATTTCGGACGTCTGAAGGAGTACGCTCCGTTCGATTATGATGATCCGGTTGCCGGATCTATTACCGGTTGCGGCAAAGTTACGATGGACTGGTATGTAAAGAAGTTCAAACGTGAAATCGACCGTCGTTACCGCACCCTCCCGGACCGCCGCCACACATTCATTTCAGGCAGCTCCATGGGTGGACTCATGAGCCTTTATGCGATCACTGAGTACAACCAGTACTTCTCCGGTGCCGCTGCACTTTCCCCGTCCCTCTGGACTCATCCGGAGCTGATTGAGGAAATGATCCGCAGTTCCTGGCTCAAACCAAACACCAGACTCTATATGGACTACGGCTCTGTTGAGATGAAAAATCATCATGGTATGATCCGCCTGTTCCAGAGAGTCACTTCCTTATTTATAATGAAGCGTGTTTTCCTTACAAGCCGTATCGTACCGTTCGGCGATCACACAGAAGCTTGCTGGGAAAAACAGATTCCTTATTTTATGAGCACGCTGCTTTACGAAGATGAGGAATAATCCCTATATTTCGGTATGAACAAATGGATTCGGTATTGAAATTATCGTTTTTACTTGTTATTATATACTTATATATAGGATTTTTTAAGGACCGGAACCTACCGGTCCAAAAACCATGCCCATGCACTTTAGGGCTTTAAAACGCAAAATTTAGATATAATCAACTTTTACATATATAAATATTAAAAACATTAAACAATTAAAAAGCAAAAAGCACAAAAACAACAGGAGAAACAACCATGGAAATGCAGTATTTCAAAATGTACAGCCCGGCATTAAACCGTGATATGGAATGCAAGGTGTACGGACATGCCGGTAAACCGGTACTTTTCATCCCGTGTCAGGATGGACGCTTCTTCGACTTCGAAGGATATAAGATGGCTGAAGTGTGGTCCCCGTGGATCGAATCCGGCCAGGTTATGGTAATCGCAATTGATACCATCGACAAAGAAACCTGGTCTGACAAAAATGGCAACGCGGATTACCGCATCAATCTCCACGAAGACTGGATGCGTTACATCACAACAGAAGTTGTTCCGTTTATCCAGCACATGGCAATGGAGAGAAACGGCTGGGGAGAGGCTCCGGGCATCATGACTTTCGGATGCAGCCTGGGTGCAACTCACGCAGTTAACCTCTTCTACCGCTTCCCGCAGCACTTCGACAGCATGATGGCTTTAAGCGGCATTTACACAGCTGAATACGGTTTCGGCACATATATGAACGGTCAGATCTACGAAAATTCACCGGTTCATTATTTAGACCAGATGCCTTACCACCATCCGTATGTTCCGATGTACAACAGAGGCAGATCTGTCATCTGCGTTGGACAGGGTGCGTGGGAGCAGCCAGAGACAACACGCAAACTGGATGAAATCTTTAAGAGAAATGGCATTAACACATGGGTTGACTACTGGGGTCACGATGTAAACCACGACTGGCCGTGGTGGTACAAACAGGTTGTTCACTATTTACCGTGGCTTCTCTACCAGAGATAAGTTCTGAGCAGACTAAATTTCTGCCATCGATGAAATTTTAAACACGTATTACAAAAAAGGGAGAAAAAGTATGAAGAATTTTATTTTTATTTCACCGAACTTCCCGACAAACTATTGGATGTTCTGTCGTGAGTTAAAGAACAATGGCCTTAATGTTCTGGGTATCGGCGATCAGCCGTATGACGAGCTGAATCCGAATTTAAGAGACAGCCTTAACGAGTACTACAAAGTAAGCAACCTTGAGAACAGCGATGAAGTATTCCGCGCTGTTGCTTTCTTCACATTTAAATATGGTAAGATCGACTGGTTAGAGTCCAACAACGAATACTGGTTAGAGCGTGATGCCTGGTTACGTACTGAGTTCAATATCACAAGCGGTTTCCACACAGAAGATATTCCGCGCATCAAATTTAAATCCAAAATGAAAGAATTTTACCACAAGGCAGGTCTTGCAACTGCTCGTTACCACCTTGTTGACAACTACGAGAACTGCCTCGAGTTCATCAAAGAGGTTGGTTACCCGGTAGTTACAAAGCCGGACAACGGCGTTGGTGCTTCCCACACATTCAAGCTCAAATCTGATGAGGATCTTCAGAAATTCTTCGCAGAGAAATGGGACGACACTCTTTATATTATGGAAGAGTTCGTAAACGCAGAGGTTAACTCCTATGATGCAATCATTGACTCCAACGGCGAGCCGATCTTCGAGACAGGTAACGTAACACCGTTCTCCATCATGGATATCGTTAACGAAGCAGGAAACTCCATTTACTACATCGTAAAAGAGCTTCCGGAAGACATGCGTAAAGCAGGCCGTGACACAGTAAAAGCATTTGGCGTTAAGAACCGTTTCGTTCACTTCGAGTTCTTCCGTCTTCTTGAGGACCACGAGGGTCTTGGCAAGAAGGGTGAGGTTATGGCGCTTGAAGTTAACATGCGTCCGTGCGGCGGCTTCACACCGGATATGATCAACTTCGCACACAGCACAGACGTTTACAAGATCTGGGCTGACATGATCGCTTACGATCAGTCCACAATGGAAGTTGGCGAGCACAACTATTGCGCATTCGCTGGTCTCCGCGATGGCAAGAACTTCGTTATGAGCCATGATGATATCATGAACAAGTACGGTCACTGCATGAAGATGGTTGAGCGTATTCCGGATGTTCTCTCCGGTGCTATGGGCAACCAGATGTATGTTGCTACATTCGCTACACGCGAAGAGATGGATCAGTTCTACGCAGATGTAACTGCTTGCTACTAATTCTTTATAGAGCAATTTCAAGGAACGCTTTCGGGCGTTCCTTTTTTTGTATAAAAATACCCCGGAAGTACTGAAACCTCCGGGGACTTTATTTGCTATTTGGACTATTTGCAGAACGCTTTCACTTCAGCGTAAATGCTCTCAGCATCTAAGCCATATTTCTTGATCAGCTGTGCAGCTGTACCGGACTCGCCGAATACATCTTTAATACCGATGCGTTTTACCGGAACCGGATTTACTTCTGCAAGGCACTCACATACAGCACCGCCGAGACCGCCGATGATGGAATGCTCTTCTACAGTTACAACTTTACCTGTTGCTTTTGCGGATTCGATTACGAGTTCTGTGTCTAACGGTTTGATTGTGTGCATGTTGATCACTTTTGCGGAGATTCCGTCAGCAGCCAGCATTTCTGCAGCAGCTAAAGACTCAGCAACACAGAGACCGTTTGCGATGATTGTAACATCTGTACCTTCTTTTAATACGATACCTTTACCGAATTCGAAGGAGTAAGTTGCTTCGTCATTGATCACCGGAACTGCCGCACGGCCAAAGCGCATGTAAACCGGACCGTAGTGGTCATATGCTGCTCTTACCATTGCTTTTGCTTCCACGTCATCAGCCGGGCTTGCAACGATCATACCCGGGATTACTCTCATAAGAGCGAAATCCTCACAGCACTGATGTGTTGCACCGTCTTCACCAACGGAGATACCGCCGTGTGTTGCGCCGATTTTTACATTAAGTTTCGGATAACCAACGGAGTTTCTTACCTGCTCGAATGCACGGCCTGCAGCGAACATAGCGAATGTACTTGCAAACGGAACTTTGCCTGTTGTAGCAAGACCAGCTGCGATACCGATCATGTTACACTCCGCAATACCACAGTCGATGTGGCGCTCCGGGAATGCTTTTTTGAAAATACCAGTCTGGGTTGCACCTGCCAGGTCCGCATCCAGAACGATCATATTATCATGCTCTTTACCAAGCTCAACCAGTGCGTTACCGAAGCTGGCTCTGGTAGCGATTTTCTTTACTTCTGACATAATGCTTCACCTGCCTTTTCTAATTCTGCCATTGCGATTGCAAATTCTTCATCGTTCGGAGCTTTTCCGTGCCATCCTGCATTGTTTTCCATGAAGGATACACCTTTACCTTTTGTTGTCTTCATAACGATTGCTGTCGGCATTCCTTTTACTGTGCGAGCCTCAGCAAATGCTGCTGCCAGCTGCTCTATATCATTACCGTTCTCTACGTTAATCACATGGAAATTGAAAGCCTCGAATTTCTTGTCGATCGGATACGGAGAACATACATCCTCAATCTTACCATCGATCTGGAGACCATTGTTATCAACGATCACGATCAGGTTGTCCAGATTTCTGTGACCTGCGAACATTGCAGCTTCCCATACCTGACCTTCCTGGATCTCTCCATCACCCAGAAGTGTGAATACTCTGTAATCCTCGTTGCTGAGTTTTGCAGAAAGTGCCATACCTACAGCTGCAGAGATACCCTGTCCAAGGGAACCGCTGGACATGTCTACGCCCGGAATATGTTTCATATCCGGATGACCCTGAAGGTAGGAACCAAGTTTACGAAGTGTTAATAAATCCTCAACCGGGAAGTAACCTCTGTGTGCAAGTACAGAATAAAGACCCGGAGCTGTATGTCCTTTAGAAAGAACAAAACGGTCACGGTCTGCCTTCTTCGGATCTTTCGGATCAATGTTCATCTCTTCAAAATAGAGATATGTGTACAGATCTGCTGCAGATAAGGATCCACCCGGATGTCCTGCTTTTGCAGCATGTACGGACGCAACGATGCTCTTGCGAACTTCGTTGGCAATTTTCTGAAGTTCAAGTCTCTCCATAATATCAACCTTCTCCTACAATATTATTTTGCAATTCCAAAACAATGGCCTGAATGCCATTACTATGATTATACAGCGCTTTATTTAATAATACAACTTCTTTGTAAAACGAGCGTTTGTTATTTTTTACAGAGAAGTACTATTTTAAAGATTCCATAACCTCTGCTCTGAACGGAATGGACGGAACTGCACCCGGACGTGAAACTGCGATGGAAGATGCTTTTGCACTCATCTTCAGTGCTTCCGGAATCGGCATATTCTCACAAAGTCCTGCCAGGAAGTATCCTGTAAAGGTATCGCCTGCTGCAGTGGTATCAACCGCCTGTACTTTAAAGATCGGCTGGAAATGTTTCTGTGTACTGTCTGCATAGATTGCACCGTCTTTACCAAGAGTCAGAACGATTTTCGCATGCGGAAACATTTCTAAAAGCTTTGCAATGATCTCGTCCGGCTCAACAAGGCCTGTGATCTGACCACCCTCTACTTCATTTAATAAGAAGATGCTGATCTTGCCCATATCAACATCATTCAGTTTCTCATTGAACGGAGACGGATTCAGGGCGATCTGCATTCCTTTTTCGTATGCTTTATCCACGATGTACGGAAGCATGTTCACTTCGTTCTGAAGAAGGAGAACATCGTCTTCACCAAAGATTTCCAGGGCACGGTCTACGTACTCTTTTGTCAACTGCTGGTTTGCACCGCCGTAAAGCAGAATGCAGTTCTGAGCTGTTTTGTCGATCTGGATGATCGCATGACCGGTCTTTGTATCGATCTGTTCGATATAATCTGCATGAATGCCAAATTCTTTGCAGCACTCAAGGAATGCTTTTCCGTCTTCGCCGATCATACCACCGTGATAAACATCTACGCCAGCCTTCGCAAGAGCTACTGTCTGGTTCATACCCTTACCACCGAGATGAACATTCAATTCACCAGTCGCTTCCGTTTCACCTGGCTGAACGATATGGTCAACCTGATAAACATAATCCAGATTCATGGAACCGATATTTAAAACTCGCATATGAAACACCTCTTATTGTTGCTTATATTATTGGGATCAATCTTTATTTTCCCTTAATTATGTCTCATTGTCAAGTCTGCCGGATATAAATCCGGCAGACCTTTTCTGATTAGTTTGCGTTTTCGATTGTGATTAATGCTACTTCTACCGGAATGGATGTCGGGATACCTTCGCCGTTGATCAGCTTGAATGCATTCTCAACTGCTGTGCTGCCGATCAGTTTCGGCTGCTGTGCGATTGTACCAGACATACGACCTTCTTTGATTGCTGCAATCGCGTCATCAGTTGCGTCGAAGCCCATTACCATGATGTCTTTGCCTGCACCTGCGATTGCCTCTACTGCACCGAGAGCCATCTCATCGTTTGCTGCGAATACAGCCTTAATGTCGCCGTTTGCCTGGAGCATATTCTCCATTACGCTCATGCCCTGTGTACGATCGAAGTTTGCTGTCTGTTTTGCTACTACATCTAATTTCTCGTCAGCTACATTGTGGAAACCTGCGGAACGCTCGATGGCTGCGGATGCACCCGGAACACCTTCCAGCTCTGCAACTTTCACACCTTCGCCAAGGTTGTCTACGATGTACTGTGTTGCCAGCTCTGCACCGAGCACGTTATCGGATGCGATCTGACAGTCGATGGTTACGCCGTTTACTGCACGGTCAACGGCAATGACACGAACACCCTGAGCTATTGCGGACTCTACTGCGCCTGTTACAGCATCAGAGTCACACGGGTTAATAATGAGTACGCTGATTCCCTTTGCAACAAGGTCTTCTACGTCACTTACCTGTTTTGTTACGTCATCACCTGCGTCTACTACAGAAATCGCTACACCAAGTTTTGCTGCTGCTTCTTCCGCACCACTTGCAAGGTCTACGAAGAACGGGTTATTTAATGTGGATACAGACAGACCGATGGAACCGTTACCTACGATTTCTACCGGCGCACCTACCGGAGCTGCATCTGCTGCATTTGCGTATGTATCTACATTTTCAGCTGTTACAAGTGTAACTTCTACCGGAATAGATGCCGGGATAGATTCGCCATTGATAAGGTTCATTGCATTGTCAACTGCTGTGCTGCCGATCAGTTTCGGCTGCTGTGCGATTGTACCAGACATACGACCTTCTTTGATTGCTGCAAGAGCATCGTCTGTTGCGTCAAAGCCCATTACCATAATGTCTTTACCTGCACCTGCGATCGCCTCGAGTGCACCGAGAGCCATCTCATCGTTTGCTGCGAATACAGCCTGGATGTCGCCGTTTGCCTGAAGCATGTTCTCCATTACACTCATACCTTCAGCACGGTCAAAGTTTGCTGTCTGTTTTGCTACTACGTCTAATTTTGCGTCAGCTACGTTGTGGAAACCTGCGGAACGCTCGATGGCTGCGGATGCACCCGGAACACCTTCCAGCTCTGCAACTTTCACGCCTTCGCCAAGGTTATCTACGATGTACTGTGTTGCCAGCTCTGCACCAAGTACGTTATCGGATGCGATCTGGCAGTCGATGGTTACACCATTTACTGCACGGTCAACGGCGATTACGCGAACGCCCTGCGCGATTGCGGACTCAACTGCGCCTGTTACAGCGTCAGAGTCACACGGATTGATGATAAGTACACTGATTCCCTTTGCAACAAGGTCTTCTACGTCACTCACCTGTTTTGTTACATCATCACCTGCATCTACTACAGAAATAGCTACGCCATATTTTTCTGCTGCTGCTTCTGCACCCTCTGCCAGGTCTACGAAGAACGGGTTGTTTAATGTGGATACGGAGAGACCAATGGAACCGTTACCTATGATTTCTACCGGCGCACTCGCTGCCGCATAACTGTCTACATTTTCAGCAGTCACAAGTGTAACTTCTACCGGAATAGATTTCGGAATCGTCTCACCCGCGATTAATTTAAGGGCATTGTCAACTGCTGTGCTTCCGATTAATTTCGGCTGCTGCGCGATTGTACCATGCATACGACCTGCTTTGATCGCTGCGATCGCATCGTCTGTTGCATCGAAGCCCATTACTACGATATCTTTACCTGCGCCTGCGATTGCCTCCAGCGCACCGAGAGCCATTTCATCGTTTGCTGCAAATACAGCCTGGATGTCGCCGTTTGCCTGGAGCATGTTCTCCATTACGCTCATACCCTGTGCACGGTCAAAGTTTGCTGTCTGTTTTGCTACTACTTCAAGTTTCTCATCAGCTACGTTGTGGAAGCCTGCAGAACGGTCGATGGCTGCAGATGCGCCCGGAACACCTTCAAGTTCTGCAACTTTCACGCCTTCGCCAAGCTTGTCTACAATGTACTGTGTTGCCAGTTCCGCACCAAGTACGTTGTCAGATGCGATATTACACTCAATTTCAACGCCATTTACTACACGGTCAACTGCGATTACTTTTACGCCCTTTGCCTTCGCCGCCTCAACAGCACCTGTTACAGCGTCGGAGTCACACGGGTTAACAATCAGAACGCTGATTCCCTTAGAAACAAGGTCCTCGATATCACTTACCTGTTTTGTTACGTCATCACCAGCGTCAACTACAGAAATAGCAACACCGTGTTTTGCTGCTGCCTTCTCAGCACCCTCTGCCAGGTCTACGAAGAACGGGTTATTTAATGTGGAAATAGAAAGTCCGATGGAACCGGACGCTGTTACCTTATTGCTGGCAACATTTTCCTCGCCGTCGATTACAATACGGCAGGCTGTAAGGCTCAATGTGAGAACGACGCACATGAGCAAAGCAAAAATTCTTCTAAATTTCTTCATATACTTAATTCTCCATTCTGCTTAACGTTTTCTGTCGGCAAGAACCGCAACAAGAATTACGATTGCCTTGATTACATCCTGGTAGTAGGAAGTTACACCGAGGATATTCAGACCGTTGTTTAACATCGCGATGATAAGAACACCTGCAATTGTACCTGTGATCTTACCACGTCCACCGCTCATACTTGTACCGCCAAGAGCAACTGCAGCGATCGCATCAAGCTCATAGCCGTCACCGAGAGTCGGCTGCGCAGAGTCAACTCGGGAAATCATCATAAGACCTGCCAGAGCTGCAAGGAAACCGGAAATTGCATATACATACATTTTTGTCTTTACTGTGTCTACACCAACCAGCTTCGCACACTTTGCATTGGAACCTGTCGCATAAATGCGGCGGCCAAATGTTGTGTGGTTCAGAATGAAATAGAACATGATGAATACGATTAAAAGAATGATTGCCGGAAGCGGGATCTTTACGCTTTCGAACAGGAGCAGATTACCTTTACCTAAAGCCTTGAAGAGGAATGCACCGCTCTCGCTCTCGATGGAGTTTGCCAGACGGGAAATCGGCTTACCGTCAGTGATAATCATCGCCATACCACGGTATGCTGTCATTGTGATAAGGGTAGCAATGAACGCCTGAAGACGGAACTTCGCAACAAGGATACCACTTACAAAACCAAGAAGAGTACCAACCGCAAGAGCTGTAAGAATTGCAATCGGCGCTGCGATACCGGAAACCAGCATTTCCGCACAGATAATTGCTGCCAATGCGAATACAGAACCAACGGAAAGGTCAATACCATCGGAAAGGATAACGCATGTCATACCGATTGCAATAAGACCATTGAATGCTGCCTGACGAAGCAGGTTCAGTAAGTTGCTCATCTGACGGAACTCCGGGCTGATAGCACAAAGTCCGAGAGCAAGCATGATTAAAGCAATAAATGCAGCATACTCGCCAAGCACTGCACTAAGTTTTTTATTATTATTCATTATAAACTTCCTCCTGTAGCCAATGTCATTACTTTTGCCTGATCCGCATCGGCCGCATCAATAATACCTGTCACATGTCCTTCATGCACAACCATGATTCTGTCGCTCATACCCAGAACTTCCGGAAGCTCAGAGGAAACCATGATTACTGCAACTCCCTTCGCAGCCAGATCATTGATTACACTATAAATTTCCTTTTTCGCACCGATATCGACACCTCGAGTCGGCTCATCAAGGATCAGGATCTTCGGATCTGTATAGATCCATTTTGCAAGAACAACTTTCTGCTGGTTACCACCAGACAGGTTGCTGCACTCATGGAACGGACCAAAACATTTAATACGGAATTCCTCAATACCACGTTTTACAAGTTCCGCGCGTTTTTTCGCATTGAGAACACCGCCACCGGACACTTTGCCCAGATTACAGATCTCGATATTTTCAGAAATGCTCTTTTCCAGGAGCAGACCTTCTGTCTTACGGTCCTCGGTGATAAAACCGATGCCCGCAGCAATGGCCTGTCTCGGATTGCGGATGGTCACCTCTTTACCTTCAATAAAGAGTTTACCTCCTGTGATCGGCATATTACCGAAGATGGCCTGCATGATCTCTGTACGTCCGGCACCCATAAGTCCGGAAACACCGAGAACTTCGCCTGCATGAACGGTAAAGTTCACATCTTTGAAGTATTTTTCATGACTCAGACCCTCCACACGAAGAATCTCTTCACCAATCGCGCAATCACGCTTCGGATATCTTTCACCAATCTCACGACCGATCATCATCTGAACGATATCGTCCATTGTGATATCCTTGATATATTTTGTATCGATGTACTCACCATCACGAAGGATTGTGATACGATCGCACAGTTCAAAAATCTCTTCCATTCGATGAGAAATATAAACGATAGAAACACCCTTCTCACGCAGAGAGTTGATTACCTGGAACAAAATCTCAGTCTCACTCTGTGTCAGGGCTGCTGTCGGCTCGTCCATGATCAGAACTTTTGCATCCGCCATCAGAGCCTTACAGATCTCTACCATCTGCTGCTGACCTACGGAAAGATCAGACATAACTGCGCCAACATCAATGTTAACGCCCATTTTTTCCATTACCTCGCGGGCTTTCGCACGCATGGCTTTTTTATCACAAATACCGAATCCCTTGGTAATCTCCTTACCCATGAACAGATTCTCTTCTACTGTAAGATCAAATAAACTGTTCATCTCCTGGTAAATGAAGACAATACCGGCTTTTTCGGCTTCCTGCGGGCTTTTATATGTAACTTCCTGTCCATCCACCAGTACCATACCCGCATCTTTGGTATAAACACCGGTCAGAATCTTCATCAGAGTGGATTTACCTGCACCATTCTCCCCCATCAGTGCATGGATCTCTCCATCTTTCAGAAAGAAACCGGCATTCTTCAAGACCTGGTTGGAACCAAAGGCCTTGTTAATACCTTTCATCTCAACATTCATATTACCCCTTCTCCCTTCTTAGGCGAAAATACAACCGGACTGTAAAATAATATTGGCGTACGGTGTAATCTCACCCGTTCTGATAACTGCTTTGCAGTCACGGGTTAAAGCCTTCAGTTCAGTATGGCTCATGAACTGCACTTCAATTTCCTGCCCAGCAAAAAGCGCCTCAATCTCTCCAAGCACTTTTGGATTCTGGGTTTTGATCTCTTCTGCAAGAACGATCTTCTCCACTTTCATGTCCCCCACTACGACCTCTAAAGTCTCCATGAAACCTGGAACGCCGAACTTCAATGCAAGATCAATTCTCTCCACCTCATCCGGAATCGGAAGACCGCAGTCTCCTACGCAGATTAAATCTGTATGTCCCATATAGGATAAGACTCTGGAGATATCACTATTCAAAATTCCTGCTTTTTTCATAATAAATCATCCTTTCCTCTTCGTGGTTTCTCTTACTATTAGCTCTACAGGATAAACGATCTCGGCCCCCTTTCCTTCATATTTTTTTATGTCAATAATCAGCTCAGCCGCTTTTGTTGCAATGTCCTGAATGGGCTGGCTGATTGTTGTCAACGCTGGTGTAAACAGATTAGACCACATAATATCATCAAATCCGATCAGCTGTACCTGATCCGGTACCGCAATATTCTTGCGGTATAATACTTTATATGTAGAAAGAGCAACAACATCGTTACACGCGATAATACCATCTACATCCGGATATAATCGCAGCAGCTCCTCTGACATCGCAATTCCTGATTCAAAATCATAGTCACAGGAAACGGTCTGTTCCTGGATCCCGCGTTCGCGGCAAACATCCTGATATCCCTGATATCTGCCCTTTGCAGAATACAGATGCTGCGGACCTTTAATACACACGATGTTCTGACATCCACAATCCAGCAGATGTTCCATTGCCATTCTGCCTCCGGTATAATAATCGCTGTATACATAAGCAGCTACATTTTTGTTGGAAAACATCGTATCCACTGCAACGACCGGAATCTGACACATGGAAAGATAATCTTCAATACGTTCATTTGTTGTTGCGATAATAATACCATCTGCATTCATTGACACCAGTGTCTGGATCGCCGCCTGCTCTTTCTCCAGATCATCTCTGGCATCACAAAGAAACACCCGGTATCCATTGTCTGTCGCCAAATGTTCGATCACACTGGCCACCTGGGTAAAATATGGATTTTTAATACTCGGAATAATCAGTCCGATTAATTTTGCTGATTTCCGAAACAGGCTTCTGGCCACTTCGTTCGGTACGAACTCAGTCGCCGAAATAACTTCAAGGACTCGGGCGCGCTTCTCTGCTGAAACCTTTGCCGTTCCGTTGATCACGCGGGATACGGTTGCAGGAGACACCCCTGCCATTTTCGCAACCTCTCTGATATTGATCATATAAAATCCTTTCGGTGCTCTTGTTAATAATTTCACTTATATATAACAAAACCCTACTACAGATTCCGTTTCTGTAGCAGGGTTTTACGCGGGGAGGTAGGGAGGACCTATCAGGAACCTCCTTGTTTCATATTATGAAACGGGTTTCATTGATATAACAAAATAGTATAAGATTACACTCAAAAAGTCAATATCAGTCAACCTTATTCTCTATTGTGCACATAATATCCGAGCTTTTTTGTGCATTTTAACTATATACTGCAGATTCTTTGTTTCATTTTTTGAAACATCTGCACAAAATGTACCTCCGGTCTACTTTTGCTTCCTATACTGGTTTGGTGTTAGTTTTTTTTGCTTTTTAAATACACGGATAAAGTAACTGCAGTCGTTAAATCCACACTCCAAAGCCACGTCCATAACCGACATATCCGTTGCAGACAATAGACGGACTGCCTGCTCCAACCGATAATAAATCACATAATCCATGGGACTCTGCATCGTTACTTCTTTAAATGCCCGGCAAAAATATTGTGGGTTCATACCTGCCACTTCCGCCAGTTCTGCCAACGTAATCGGAGACTGATAATGTTTTTCTATATGCTCCAGAACTGTTTTAATTCTGGTTATCCTGGGCGAAGAACGCATAGACTCCTGCTTATTTTCTTTAAATAATCCATTTTTCAGGATCAGGGCAAACATCTGCCCCAGCCCACTGACAGTCGCAAGTTCTCTCCAACCGTTCTGGTTGTTCTTTTCTTTAAAATAGTTATAGTTAAAATCCATAACTGTCGCCGCAATCTGACAAATTTCCCATTCCTTTTCTGCCTCAAAGTGCAGCTGCGGAAGCAAATTCATCCGGTAAAGCGGACGTACATACTCTTTGATCGGTTCCATTTCATGAAACAGACCATAAAAATCAAACACAAGACACTCATAAACTCCGTCGGACACCGCACCTCCATGGAACATACTATCCTGAAGCAACAGCACATCGCCCTCTTTTGCCCTGATTTCCCGCTCATCTATGTGCAAAACTAACGAACCTTTCTTTACGCGAATCAGTTCCCACTCCGTATGCCAGTGAAATGGCATGTTATACTGCGGATGTTCATGATCTACATAATAGTATGCGGCCGGATACTTTTTTGTTCCATGTTTTTTTCTTTCATAAAAACTGGCTGTATACATAAATAACCTCTCAAAAAGTGAATATAATCCTATTTTTAGCGATTATATGTCTAGAAATATCATCTCGTCAATGGTAAAATAATATTACTAGAAATTTGCAAGTCAATCTATATGACGGAAAGGATGATTATTATGGCAGAGAGCAGATTAATCGGTGGATATCCGGTAATTGGTATTCGTCCAACAATTGATGGCAGACGTGGACCGTTAAAAGTGCGTGAAGGTCTTGAAGATCAGACTATGGGCATGGCTCAGAGAGCAAAAAAACTTTTAGAAGAAAACATCAAATACTCCAATGGCGAGCCGGTAAAGGTTGTTATCGCTGATACAACAATTGGTCGTGTAGCTGAATCCGCAGCTTGTGCTGAGAAATTCAGAAAAGAAGGCGTTGATATCACATTAACAGTTACTCCGTGCTGGTGCTATGGTTCCGAGACAATGGATATGGATCCGCAGACAATCAAAGCTGTTTGGGGCTTCAACGGAACAGAGAGACCGGGTGCTGTTTACCTTGCATCCGTACTTGCAACACATGCTCAGAAGGGTCTTCCGGCATTCGGTATCTACGGTCATGAGGTTCAGGACTTAGACGATACAACAATCCCGGCTGACGTTGAAGAAAAGATCTTAAGATTCGGCCGCGCAGCAGTTGCAGCAGCTTCCATGAGAGGCAAATCTTACTTACAGATCGGTTCCATCTGTATGGGTATCGGCGGTTCCATCATTGACTCTGACTTCCTCGAGTCCTATTTTGGTCTTCGTGTTGAGTCCGTTGATGAGGTCGAGATCATCCGTCGTATGACAGAGGGTATCTACGATGAGGCTGAGTATCAGAAAGCTCTTGCATGGGCAAAAGAGAAATGCATCATCGGTTTCGATAAGAATCCGGATTTCGTAAAGAACAGTGACGAAGTAAAAGAAGAACAGTTTGAGTTCGTAGTTAAGATGGCTTGCATCATCAAGGACCTTATGAACGGTAACAAGAACTTACCGGTAGGCTGCGAAGAAGAGATGGTTGGCCATAACGCGATCGCTGCAGCTTTCCAGGGTCAGAGACAGTGGACAGACTTCTATCCGAACGGTGACTTCGCAGAGGCGATTTTAAATACATCCTTCGACTGGAACGGCGCAAGAGAACCGTACATCCTCGCTACAGAGAACGACGTATTAAACGGTATCAGCATGCTGTTTATGAAACTCTTAACAAACAGAGCTCAGATGTTCGCTGACGTACGTACATACTGGAGCGGTGACGCGATCAAGCGCGTAACAGGCTACGATATCGAAGGCGAAGCAAAAGCTTCTGACGGTGTGATCCATCTCATCAACTCCGGTGCCTGCTGTCTCGATGCAAACGCAGAGGCAAAAGATGAAAACGGCAACGCGATCATGAAAGAGTGGTACAACGTAACTCAGGAAGACCAGGATGCGATCATGGCAGCTACAACATGGAACGCAGCTGACAACGGTTACTTCCGTGGCGGCGGATACTCCTCCAGATTCGAGACAAAGGCTACTATGCCGGCTACTATGATCCGTATGAACCTTGTTAAGGGTATCGGCCCGGTTCTTCAGATCGCTGAGGGTTGGACTGTAGGTCTTCCGGCAGAGGTTTCCGATGCATTATGGAAGAGAACAGACTACACATGGCCGTGTACATGGTTCGCTCCGCGCTGCGATGGCAAGGAAGGTTCCCCGTTCAAGACAGCTTATGAAGTAATGAACGCCTGGGGCGCTAACCACGGTGCAATCTCCTACGGCCACATCGGTGCTGACCTTATCACAATGTGCTCCATGTTAAGAATCCCGGTTTGCATGCACAATGTTCCGGAAGAGAGCATCTTCAGACCGAAGGCATGGGATGCATTCGGAATGGACAAAGAAGGCGCTGACTACCGTGCTTGCGCTACATATGGTCCGCTTTATAAATAATGCGTAAATAATTTAGGACGGCGGGTGATCCACCCAGGAACAGATGCATCAAGCTTGCTTGTAATCATATGCTCCTGGGTGTGAGCACACATCGGATAAATATCCGGTGCTTCTTGAACGACCACAGGGAGTTCAAGAAGACGCCCGTCCGATATATGCTTTACCATAATTTAAGGAAAGAATGGTGACAATTATGAAATATCAGGAAATCAAAGAACAGATCTGCGACATTTGCCATAGAATGTGGCAGCAGGGCTGGGTTGCAGCCAACGATGGAAACATCACTGTTCGTGTAGGCGAAAATGAAGTTATCGCAACCCCGACAGGTATCAGCAAAAGCTTCATTACACCGGATATGCTCGTTCTTATTGACCTTGACGGCAACATTCTCGAGGCAAAAGAGGGCTACCGTCCGTCTTCCGAGACAAAGATGCACCTTTGCTGCTACAAAGAGCGTGAAGATGTAAAATCCGTCGTACACGCACATCCGCCGACAGCAACAGGTTTCGCAGTGGCTCACGTACATATGGACAACTACTCCATGATCGAAAGCGTTATTGCAATCGGTTCCGTACCGGTTACACCGTATGGCACACCGTCCACAATGGAAGTTCCGGATGCGATCCGTCCGTACCTTGCTGAGCATGATGTAATGCTCCTTGAGAACCACGGCGCACTTACTGTTGGTGCTGACCTGATCACAGCTTACTACCGTATGGAGAGCCTTGAGCTTTGGGCTAAGATTGAGCTTACCGCTCATCTTCTCGGCGGCGTAAAAGAAATCTCCAAGAAGGATATCGATACCCTCATCGGTATGAGACCAAAATACGGCGTAACAGGTAAACACCCGGGTTACAAGAAATACAACGAGTAATTGTATTTTGGAGGTGCTATGAGCAACTACTATCTCGCTGTCGATATCGGCGCATCCAGTGGCCGCCATATCCTCGGCTATATTGAAAACGGCAAATTACAGCTGGAAGAAATCCATCGTTTCGAAAATGGAATGAAAGATGTTGACGGCTATAAATGCTGGGATTCCGAATCTTTATTCGCAGAGATCAAAGCCGGACTGAAAAAATGTAAAGAAGCCGGAAAGATTCCGGTTTCCATGGGCATCGACACATGGGGCGTTGATTTTGCACTCATTGATAAAGATGGCAATAAAGTCGGACATACTGTTGGTTACCGCGACAGCCGTACTCAGGGCATGGATGCTGCTCTTTCCAAATATATCAGCGAAGATGACCTCTACAGCAGAACCGGTATCCAAAAACAGCTTTACAACACCATTTATCAGCTTATGGCTGTGAAGACAAAACAGCCGGAGCTTCTCGAAGCAGCTGATACATTACTTATGACACCTGACTACTACCACTTCCTTCTCACAGGAAAGAAGGCAGCAGAATACACCATCGCTACAACCGGACAGCTCGTAAATCCGTCCACAAAAGACTGGGATTATGAACTGTTTGAAATGTTAGGCTATCCGAAGCATATTTTCCCGGAGATCAAAAAACCGGGATCTGTTCTCGGTGAGATTTCTGCAGAAGTTGCAGAGGAAGTTGGATTCTCCTGTCAGGTTGTCCTTCCGGCTTCCCACGATACAGGCTCTGCTGTTATGGCAGTTCCGAGCATGGGCGTAGAAACTGTATACATTAGCTCCGGTACATGGTCCCTCATGGGTGTAGAACTGGAAGAAGCGATCTGTACAGAAGAAAGTAAGAAAGCAAACCTTACAAACGAAGGCGGCTACGACTACCGCTATCGTTTCTTGAAGAATATCATGGGACTCTGGATGATCCAGTCTGTTCGCCATGAGTATGATGACAAATATTCTTTCGCGGAACTTTGTGATATGGCAGAAGAAGTGAAAGATTTCCCGTCCCGCGTGGATGTGGATGCCAATGATTTCTTTGCTCCGGAAAGCATGATCCAGGCAATCCAGGATTATTGCGAAAGAACCGGACAGTCCATTCCGAAAACACCGGGCGAAGTTTCTACCGTCGTATATCAGAGCCTTGCTGAGTGTTATGGCAGAACAGTCAAAGAACTGGAAGCGATCACAGGTAAGACTTACGAAGCGATCAACATTGTGGGCGGCGGTTCCAATGCAGCATACCTCAATCAGTTAACAGCCAATGCAACAGGAAAAACTGTTTACGCAGGCCCGGGTGAGGCAACGGCTCTTGGAAATATTGTTGCTCAGATGTTAACAGCAGGCGAGTACGACTCCCTTGCTACAGCAAGAAAGGCAATCTTTGATTCCTTTGCTGTCAAAACATTTTTACCGCAGTAGTTATCACAGGACACTTCTGACGGTAATCTAAAACTCGCATTAAATCTAAGGGACCTCCCCTGAGATTTAATAAAGCCCCGATTTCGCAGAAACGCGTCCCAAGCGCTTCACTTCTGCGAAATCGAGGCGGCCAGCAAAAAATCCATCCACATGTATTCCGGTCCACGTTAACTGGGTGTTCTGACCAAGCACTCTTTCCTGAAACAGTGATGGATTTTTTGTTCCTGGTCTATTATTTTACTATATATTTTAGTAATATACAATCCTGCAATTTTATCTTTTGGAGGTAATTCACCATGGATATGAGAAAATGGTTCAAAGAAGCTCAGTACGGTATGATGATCCACTGGGGTCTCTATTCCTTACTTGCCGGTGAGTACAACGGCAAAGTAGCAAAACATAAATACGGAGAGTGGATCCAGTCCCATATGCGTATTCCGAACGCAGAATATGAAAAATTAGCAAAAGCCTTCAATCCGGTATTCTTTGATGCAGATGAATGGGTGAAATTCGCAAAAGAATGCGGAATGAAATACTTAGTAATTACAAGCAAACACCATGATGGTTTCGCTCTCTTCCATTCCAAAGTTGATAAATTCAATGTTGTAGACGCAACTCCGTTTGGCAGAGATATCATTGGAGAACTTGCTGATGCATGCAGAAGACATGATCTGAAGTTCGGTCTCTACTATTCTCAGGATCTTGACTGGCATGAGCCGCACGGTGGCGGATTTAAGTCCTACCACATCCCGAATGCAGGCAACATGTGGTGTAATGACTGGGATTTCCCGAAGGAAATGGATAAGAACTTCGATATCTGCTTCGAAAACAAGATTCTTCCGCAGATCGAAGAAATCCTTACAAACTACGGCGAGCTTTGCCTGATCTGGTTCGATATGCCTATGACACTGACAGAAGACCAGAGCCGTCGTATCTTCGAACTTGTTAAGAAACATCAGCCGAACTGTCTCATTAACTCTCGTCTTGGTAACGGCGCATATGACTACGTTTCCTTAGGCGATAACGAGATCCCGGATTCCATGCCGGAAAATCAGGAGTTCGATCCGTCTCTCATGAATGAGATCGACGGTTTCAAACCATCTCCATACGGTCTTTATGAAACAGCTGCCACTATGAACCACAGTTGGGGCTATTTTGCTACAGACCAGGATTGGAAAGATGCAAATAAGGTTGCTGAGATTAAGAAGAAACTCAACGGCATGGGCATCAACTACCTTCTGAACGTAGGTCCGGACCACCTCGGCAGATTCCCGGCTCCGTGTCAGGAGATTTTAAGAGAAGTTGCTAAGACTTTATAAAATGTGGATTTAACTGAGTCAACTTGGTGATAAAGAAGTCCCAGGATGATAGGAATTTTCAAGCGGACTCGCTTTCGCTCAGAGAATTGCGTAACGGTACTAAGGCGCTAAAGCGCCAAGTACCGACGGAATTCTATGGTCCTTCTTGAAAACACCTGTCATCCTGGGACTTTTTCATAGCCAAGTTGCCTTAATTAAATACCAGTAACTGCACAGCACTAAGATTACTGGCTTTTTCAGTAAATGTGAAGCCTGATTGTTAATAAGTGTACTTAGATTAGTAAAGAATAAAATAGTATCTGATAGAAAATCCCGTACATATCTCAAATGATAGACTGGACGACTGAGCTTCACAAGTTTTGCGCCCTTACAGAGGTCGCACACGTCCTTATCGTGACCGACGTAAGGGCGAATAAAATGAAGTGAAGCAAGGGTAGTCAGCCGTATTTTGAGATAGTACGGGAATTTTCTACAGATACTTCTATTTTATTATTACTAAACTAAATACACACTTACTTCACAAAGGAAGCAG
>JAZOVL010000313.1:0-3123 GCA_045658685.1 Pilosibacter sp. | reverse complement strand
CTGTTTTATGGCATGACACTGATCATCATGTTTTTCCTGATCTATTTTGCATGCAATTACCAGATGGAATGCCGACGTCATGAACTTGGTCTCTACCTCGTACTGGGTATGCAGCGAAGCAAATTGTTTGTAATGCTCCTTGCAGAAGATCTTCGAAACAGCGTTATCTCTTTATTGATCGGTCTTCCCGTTGGAGTTTTCCTTTCAGAGCTTATCAGCCTCATCACTGCAAAACTGGTTGGTTTAGGAATTATCGGACATCATTTTTCCTTTTCCTTAGAAGCCTTACTTGGAACTGCAGCCGGATTTCTTCTGATCAAGTTAGCAGCATTCGTAATCCTAAGCGGCAAGATCAGCCGACAGGAAATCCAGTCTCTTTTATCAGGCAGCCCTGAAAAAAGCCGAAAACAGAGACCTTCCATTTTATATGCTGCTGCGTTTCTCATCGGTATCACAAGTCTTGCCACTGCATATTATCTGGCAATTACTGGTTTTGCCTGGAGACAGCCAAAAGAAATGCTGCTTACTCTGGTTCTTGGATTTTTAGGAACACTGCTCCTCTTCTACGGATTACGTGCCGTTATGGAATTAATAAGCCGAAAACAAAAAGGAAATCGTAAACTTTGGATTTTCAATTTCCGCCAGCTTCAGGAAAATGTCATCTTCCAGTCAAATAAAATGGCTATCAGCTCTTTACTGATCCTGGCTGCGTTGTGCCTTTTCAGTGCCGGTGTAGCAGTAACACATTTTTATGGAACATCAGAACAGCATGTGCTGGATTATACCTTTGACAATTATGATGCACAGGGAAATGAACTCACGCTGGAGGATATTCGTACCACACTGAAAGACCATGATATAGACAGTAGTTTTTCAAAATTATTTGAAATGAAAGTCGGACACGTCCACACAACAGAAGCATTTGAAGGCGTATTTCTTATGGATTCGGTTATGGATAAGCTGAACGCGTTTCCGGAATCCGAGGATAAATCTATCTTACTAAATAACCTAAGTTACGCAGACTCACCATATCTGATCGAACTTAGTTCCCACAATGAACTGCTCCGTCTTGCCGGATTGCCTGCTCTTTCATTAGAGGAAAATGAGGCAGCAATCTACATGGACACGGAATTTGTTACGGATGAGCAAATCGATATCTTAAATGACATCCTTTCTGAACACCCGGAAACACAGCTGGATGGCAATACGATCTTATTAACAGAACAGTTACAGACTATTAGTATCGTAACAGACCGTTCTATTACTTTATCTTTCGCACTGATTCTTCCGGATGAAGCATTTTCCTATTACACACAGAACCAGTATGATATTTACATCAATGGGGTTCTGGATAAGGAGACAACGAACGAAACCAGTCTTATGAACGCAATTTATGAGACCAATAAAAAACTGGATGAAACAGGGTTGGTTTACGAAAGCTATCTTCAGAATATGGGACGTCAGCTCTTTTATATGGTGGCCGCAAGCTATATTACCATTTATCTGGCTGTCATCTTCCTGATTGCAGCCAATACTCTGATCAGTGTCCAGTTTCTCATGGACCAGCAGAGAACTCAGAAAAGATACAAAACTCTCATCCGCATGGGTGCGACCTACGAAACACTGTGCCATTCTTCCCGAAAACAGATCAACTGGCATTTTGGTATCCCTACCATCGTTGCAGTGTTCAGCAGCGTTTTTGGCGTAAGAGCATTATTTACCGGACTGCTGCCGTCCAGAACACAGGGGAGCGTACTGGAATTTATGGCAGTTTCTTGTGCTATGATTATCGTTCTATTTGTGGTAGAATCAACTTACATGAGTTTTGTAAAACGTTCCAGCAGCAAGTATCTTCTGACACTTATGGTGCCGGACCGGGAAGAATAAGATAAAAAACTACGAAGAAATGGAGGGATGCTGCATGAAGAAGATCGCAATCGTAGAAGATGATATATTCATGCGTGAAGAGCTTGTACACATGTTACGAAAGAATGGATATGAACCGCTTGAAATCACTTCATTTTCCAATGTTTCCGATCAGCTCTGTGCACTCTCTCCTGACCTCGTAGTCCTTGATATCAACCTGCCAGGCATAAGCGGTTTCCAGATCTGCAGAGAGATGAAGCAGAAAAATTCCATTCCTGTTCTGATCCTGACTTCCAGAGAACAGATGAAAGACGAACTGCATGCATTGGAACTGGGGGCAGATGAATATCTCACTAAACCCTGCCGCAAAGAACGGCTGTTGGCAAGAATCGCTAATGTACTAAAACGCTATGAAGGACGTTCCAATCTACTAGAAGGACATGGATACTTATTGGATCGTCAAACTTATACTTTATATATGCACAATGATTCCCTGATTCTTCCAAATAATCAGGGAAAACTACTTGAAACATTCCTTTCCCATCAGAATCAGACAGTAACAAGAGAAGATCTTTGCATTGCGCTATGGAGAACCTCAGAATTTATTGATGAAAATGCCCTTCAGGTCAATCTGACAAGATTAAAGAAGACCATGGTTAACCTGAAAATGCCAGAAAAGATCGTACCCGTCCGTGGTGTCGGATATCGACTGGAAATCGAGGTGACAGACCATGAAACATAGATTATCTGCCCTCTCCAGACACTTACCATGGCTTCTGCTCCTACTCGGTGTAGATATCTTTACTGTATTATTGCTATGGCTTTCCGATGCCAGAGCACTGTCATCGTTATCCATCGTAATTTTGCTTGCTTCTCTTCTTCTATTTGGAACACTTGCTTTTGTGCTTGACTATTTCGAACAAAAGAAAAAACAGGTTTTCCTTGACTTTCTGACAGAACCAGATACCTATCATGAGGAAAAGCTATTAAAAACAATCCCCTCTGCTCAGGCAGATTCCATCCGCCTGCTTGGACGGATATTACGGGAAAATGAAATTACCTGCAATAAACTGGAAACCGATCTGGCGGACTATGAAGAATATGTGGAAGAATGGGCACACGAAGCCAAGACACCTCTTTCTTTACTGACCATGATACTGGATAATCGGAAAGATGAAATCCCGGCTCCTGTTCTTTTTAAACTGGACTATATCCGCAACAAACTTGGAGAGGATGTAAACCAGATCCTATATTATG
>JAZOVL010000312.1:0-2079 GCA_045658685.1 Pilosibacter sp. | reverse complement strand
AGGTGGTTGTCTTTCCAGAGTTTTCCCCACATACGGAACATAAATTGCATCTCCTTAAGAATGTAAGTTTTATAAAAGTATAAATAATTATCTCTAAAATGTAAAGAATAATGAGGTATTTTCGCATTTCTTTCTGTTTCTCCCTTGTGTCTAAGCGGAATCTGTAGTAATCTATATATAACAATACTGTTCGAAAAATATAGATCAGGAGGACGTAAGATGGTACAGCCGATTACAGATTATACGAAGTTTTTTATCGACGCGAAGCAGGCTGTTCAGGAACTGGATGAGCTGAAACAAAAGGAAAAGATGCTTTTAGATCTGGAAAAGCAGTTGGAAAATTCTTTGAAAACAAAGAAGAAAGAGATTGCGGAGACCATTTCATTAACGGTAAAGAAACGAAGCGATGAAGTCGCAAAAAGTTATGATACAGAGATTGCGAAGACTCAGGAGCGAATCAAGAAGGTGCGCGGAAAGCGTGAGAAGGCGAAGAGTCAGGGAGAGAAAGAGCGAATTGCGGAGGAGACACAAAGTCTTCTGCAGGAAAATGAAGATCTGAAGGGTCAGATCAAGACCATTTTCCATGCAAACCATGTTCCGGGATTTTGTAAGAGCAATCTGTACTATGCTTTGTATTTTACAAAGGGATTCAAGGAGTTTATGACCCTTTTGATGATGATCGTGATCTGTTTCCTTGCGGTCCCGATCGGAGTATATTTTGCGATTCCGAAGCGGATGACATGGATGCTGGCGGCAATTTATGTGGCAGCGATCCTTGTTTTTGGTGGTCTTTATGTGCTGATCGGCAACTCTACAAAGATGAAGCATATGGATGCCCTGAAGGAAGGCCGCTTGATCCGCAATAAGATCAAAGCAAATAAAAAGCAGATCAAGAAAATTGAAAAGTCTATCCGTAAGGATAAAGATGATGCGGTATATAATCTGCAGTTGTTTGACGATGAGATTACGCAGTTGGAGCAGGATCTGGCTCAGACAGAGCGTCAGAAAAAGGAAGCGTTGAGTACATTTAATAATGTGACGAAAACAATTATTTCTGACGAGATTAATGGAAATCATAAAGCTGAGATTGATCAGATGGAATCGGATTTCAATAAAACTGTGGCGGACCTGAAAGAGACACAGGATGCAGCAAAGAATAAGGCGCTTTATATTACAGATAATTTCGAGATCTATGCAGGAAAGGAATTTATGGTTCTGGAGAAGCTTACTGCATTAGAAGAGATTATAGCGTCCGGAAAAGCATCAAATCTGACTGATGCGATTACTGTATTTAAGAGTAAAGATTATAATAAGAAAGTTTCTCAGTAAAGAAAAAGAGCACTTCCGATGTGAGACCTTGTGTAAGGTTTGCATTGGAAGTGCTTTTTTGCTTTGATAGAGGACAATCAGCTTTTTATGACAGAAGTTTGGGTGGTCAGCCACGAATCAAAGGCTGTTCGGATTACAGAAAATGGTACCGGACCGGTATCCAGGAGGAAACGATGGAATTCTAAAAGGGAAAAATCAGCTCCAAGAGCAGATTCAGCCTGTTCACGCATTTCCATGATTTCCAGATATCCTCCGCAGTATTCCAGATAGTTGGTTGGAGTGTCGATCATGGTCTGCCAGAGTTGATCGATAGCCGCATCGTCAAGTTCGAAGTAGGTGCGGACAAAATCGGACGCCTGATCTTTGGACCAGCCATCGTAGTTGATTCCGATGTCTAACATACCATGAACACAGAGAGAGAAGGAACGGGCGAGGGCCTGGTATTCTCCGACTCCATCCGGCAGTCCGTTGTCCAGGGTGCAGGCATAGTTTTCCACGTAGGTTGCCCAGCCTTCATTTGCACCGGAACAACTTAGGATAGAAAGAAGAGGTGTGGATGCGTTGGTCCGATTGTAAACCGTCTGGTAGAGATGACCTGGGAAGCCTTCGTGCGCCAAGGTTGTATACAGACTGGAAGTGGAGTCTTTATAACCGTTATTAATATAAATAACATTAAGGTTCGTATTGTCCAAGGGTGCAGTCAGATAAATCGCGGGACTCAGTGAAACTTCCAGATGGCTCGGAACATAA
>JAZOVL010000311.1:0-2616 GCA_045658685.1 Pilosibacter sp. | reverse complement strand
AAATTAAAGATCAAAGCAGCTTGGTGACAAGACCGATGATAAGACCGCCCACAACCGCAGATGCGATCTGACCGGAAACGTTAGCACCGACAGCGTGCATCAAAAGGTGGTTGGAGGAATCTTCCTTGAGGCCCATTTTTTGAACGACACGGGCAGCCATCGGGAATGCAGAGATACCTGCTGCACCAACCATCGGGTTTACTTTGTTCTTTGTGAAGAGGTTTAAGAACTTCGCAAAGAGACAACCACCGATTGTATCGAATACGAATGCTACAAGACCAAGGCACATGATGAGAAGAGTCTCAACCTGTACGAACTGCTCTGCTCTCATGGAGAAAGAGATTGTAATACCAAGAAGCAGTGTGATCAGGTTAGCAAGGGAGCTCTGAGCTGTCTCAGAAAGGCTGTTTAAGCAGCCGCACTCACGAATAAGGTTACCAAACATAAGGAAACCAACTAATGCTACAGAAGCCGGAGCAACAAGACCTGCTACGAATGTAACAATGATCGGGAATGCAATTCTTGTGAAACGGCTTACAGAACCCGGTCTGTACGGCATACGGATCATACGCTCTTTCTTTGTTGTAACGAGCTTAATAGCCATCGGCTGAATGATCGGAACAAGTGCCATATAAGAGTATGCTGCTACAGCGATCGGTCCAATGTAATTGGAATGTAATACCTGAGATACGAGGATCGCTGTCGGACCATCAGCTGCACCGATGATACCGATAGAAGCTGCGTCTGTGATGTTGAAGCCCATTAATGCTGCGATTACGATAGCACAGAAGATACCGAACTGGGAAGCAGCACCAAACAGGAACATTTTCGGGTTAGAGAGAAGCGGTCCGAAGTCGATCATAGCACCGATACCGATGAACAGAAGAAGCGGCATAGCCTCAGATGCCTCAATACCTACTTCGAATAACCACTGGATGATACCATGTGTCTCGCCAACGCCTTCCATCATCTGGTTTAACGCACCGGACTCCGGAAGGTTAACCAGGATTGCACCGAATCCCATCGGCAGAAGAAGTGACGGCTCATAGTCTTTTTCAATTGCAAGGTAGATTAAAACGATACCTACCAGGTACATTACAGCCTGCTGCCATGTGATAGACAGTAAACCAGTCCATAAAAACTCCATACATTTTCCTCCTTGTAATAAAAAGTATTGATTGGCTTTGGGAAAAATTACTTTTAAAAGGTCTCTTTTAGAACTTTTAAAAACAAAAAAAGACCTCTTGCAGACAGTTTTTTCCCGTTCTGCAAAAAGTCTCGTTACCCAAAACGGTATGCACCGCCAGACACATGTGTGCCGCGCTGTTGACAGTACATTTCAACTACTCCCTCTTTGAACATTTAAAATATATACACTCTATCGGAAAAAGTCAAGAGCAGATTTTCCAATTTTGCAGTAAATTAACAAATCCCCATGATAGCTTTGCTATTTTCGCCAAAATGGGGATTATATATTATTCTTCCGCCGCGACCTCCGCCTGGTCCGCCCGTTCGCTCATCTCTTCCTCCGACATCTGGTAAATGTGAATTGTTTCAATACGATTGCGTTCTACTTTCTCCACTACCAGACGAAGATTCTCATAAACAACTTCTTCGCCTTCCTCCGGAAGATGGTCTAACAGACCGATCACAAAACCACCGATGGAATCGTAATCCTCAGATTCTAAGCTTAAACCGATCTGGTCATTAAGATCATCCAGTTTCATCGCTGCATCAACTACAAACTCCGTAGCATTCAGCTTCTTAACCAAATCTTCTTCGTCCTCATCATACTCATCACGAATCTCACCTACGATCTCCTCGAGCATGTCTTCCATCGTGATAAGGCCCGCTGTCGCTCCGTATTCATCCAGTACGATTGCGATGTTGTTTAATGTCTTACGAAGTTCCACCATCAATTCCGCAGTCTTTTTGAACTCATACGTGTACATCGGTTCACGAAGATGGTCACGGAGACAGAATTCATTTTCGTTTTCCAGCAAAATCAGGTCTTTAATGTTTACGATACCGATTACATTGTCCGTTGTCTCTTCGAACACCGGGTATCTGGTATATTTTTCCTCACGGAAAATCTCAAGAACTTCCTCAAACGTAGAATTTACATCAATAAAAGTCATATCAATTCGCGGAACCATAATGTCTCGCGCTACAGAATCGCCGAAATCGAACACATTGTAGATCATCTTCTTTTCGTCAGATTCAATAACACCTTCTTCATGGCTTACTTCCACGATGGTGCGAAGTTCTTCCTCAGTGATTGCCTCCTGCTTCTTGTTCGGGTCAATATGGAGGAGGAGTAGGACTGCCAGCGATAATTTATCTACGATAAAAATCACCGGTGTCAATACCTGCATCAACAGATAAATGGGCTTTGCAAATTTTAAAGCCATCGACTCCGAGTAAAGTGTTGCGGTTGTCTTCGGCGTGATCTCACCAAATAACAACACAAGAAGTGTCAGTACACCGGTACCAATTCCGATGTATGCACTGCCTAACATATCTGTTACAAGAACTGTCATAAGGGAAGATGCGGAAATATTTACGATATTGTTACCGATCAAAATCGCACTCAGCATCTTCGGCTGGTTATCAAGT
>JAZOVL010000310.1:0-6356 GCA_045658685.1 Pilosibacter sp. | reverse complement strand
CGGCGAAAGGGGTTTAAAGATGTCGTTTAAGTTTTCTTCAATGGACTCTACGGAAAGCGGAAGGTTCTTATGCTCCAGTTTTGTATTTTCTTTATTTCATATGTTATAGGCTCCCCTTTTGTAAATTTTTTTATACCTGGTGTGTCGTTGAAACTGTGATTGCTGCAAAGCGGTTTTGCAGAAGATATACAAGATCGACATATTCCTTTATTCATGTATTCATGGCTAAAAAGTGTAACTTGTCATAAGGTCGATTCTGTGCTATGATATCATGTGGTTTCATGTGCTCACTTGTCAAATACGAATAATAAACGAAAGAAAAGACAGTGGATACGAAAAGATGATTTGAGTTTTAAAGGGGAAAAATATGGAGAAGTTTTTAATTGTCTGCCCATTTCTGTTTCTGTCAGGATTTGTTGATGCGATCGCAGGAGGCGGTGGTCTGATTTCATTTCCGGCGTTCGTTTTAGCCGGTGTTCCGGTGCATATTATTATCGGAACGTCAAAGCTTGGAGCATTTCCGGGTGCGATTGTTGCGATGCTGAGATTCGCAAAGAGTGGATTTGTGAGATGGAAATTGGCGATTCCGTGTGGTGCAGCAGGTTTTATCGGTGCGATTATTGGTGCACTGATTACACTGAGGCTGGATGAGTCAGTTGTAGAGTCTATGATGTTTATCGTGCTTCCTGTGGTAGCATTTTATATGTTCCGCAATAAAAATGCGGTCAGTGATGATGTGATCTCCGGACTTTCTGAGAAGAAGGTTCTGGTACTGGGTATGCTGGCATCCCTGGTGATCGGTGCTTACAACGGTTTCTACGGACCGGGCTGTGGTACATTCCTGCTCCTTGCATTTACAGGGCTTGTGAAGCTGAATACGAAAGAAGCGGCCGGTATCACAAAGGTTGTCAATCTGGCAGCGGATGTGGGCGGTCTCTGTGCATTTGCCACATTTGGCAAAGTGGATATTCCGCTTGGAATCGCGGCAGCAGTATTCTGTATGTTAGGAAGCTATTTCGGTTCCGGAATGGTTGTAAATAACGGTCAGAAAATTGTGCGTCCGGTGATTCTGGTGGTTCTTGGGTTATTATTTGCAAAATTGATTTTGGGATTTTAATAAAAAGGAGAATATGACATGAAGTGGAAGAAATTTACATTGACAACAACAACAGAAGCAGTAGATTATCTTGGCAGCATGTTTGATGATATTGGCATTCAGGGCATGGAGGTCGAGGATAATATTCCGTTAACAGAGGCAGAGACAAAAGGCATGTTCATCGATATTTTGCCAGAGCTTCCGCCGGATGAGGGCATTGCAAAAGTTAGCTTTTATCTTGATGATAACGACGATGTAGAGAGAATTTTAAGAGAAGTACAGGAAGGCATTGAGGAGTATCGTCAGTTCGTAGATATGGGTGCAGGTACCATCGAGGCTTCTGAGACTGAGGATAAAGACTGGATCAACAACTGGAAACAGTATTTCAAACCATTCACAGTTGACAATATCCTGATCAAACCGACATGGGAGCCGATTCCGGAGGAGCATAAAGATAAAATGCTGATTCAGATTGATCCGGGTACGGCATTCGGTACAGGAAAACACGAGACAACACAGCTTTGTATCCGCCAGCTTGAGAAGTTCGTGACTCCGGGCGTAAAAGTTCTGGATCTGGGTACAGGAAGCGGTATCCTTGGTATCACAGCGTTGAAACTGGGTGCGGATTATGTGTATGGTACAGATTTGGATGAAAATGCGATCACAGCTGTACACGAGAACCTGGAAGCAAACCAGATTCCGGAGGACAAGTTCGGTGTGATTCAGGGCAACATCATTGATGACAAAGCAGTTCAGGATGCAGCAGGCTACGAGTGTTACGATATCGCTGTTGCGAACATCCTTGCAGATATCATCATTATGATTCAGGAAGAGGTTCCGGTTCATATTAAGAAGGGCGGTATCTTTATTACTTCCGGTATCATCAATATGAAGGAACAGGCTGTAAAAGATGCTCTTGCGAAGAATGATGCATTTGAGATCATTGAAACAACATACCAGGGTGAGTGGGTATCTATCACTTGCAGAAAGAAATAAGGGATAAATATGTATCACTTTTTTACAGAAACCGAGTTGTTTGCAGATTCTGAAGTGACGATCGTCGGTTCAGATGTAAATCATATAAAAAATGTTCTCCGCATGAAAGCTGGTGAGAAGGTGCTGATCAGTGACGGAAAGGGAATCAATTATTTCTGTGAGCTGACAGAGATCGGTTCCGATGCAGTAAAAGCCGCGATTCTTCCGGAAGAAGTGGAAGATACAGAACTTCCTGTGGAAGTTGTACTGTATCAGGGACTTCCAAAGGGCGATAAGATGGAGCTGATCATCCAGAAATGCGTGGAACTTGGCGTGAGCCGCATTGTTCCGGTGGATATGGCAAGATGTGTCATGAAACTGGATGCAAAAAAAGAGGGCAATAAGATCAAACGCTGGTACGGTGTCTCAGAGAGTGCGGCAAAGCAGTCAAAGCGTATGATCGTTCCAGAGATTTCCGGTGTGATGAAATATAAGGCGGCGATCGAGGAAGCAAAGCATGCAGATCTGGCAATTGTGCCGTATGAGGCAGCGGAGACTATTGATGGTGTGACCGGAATGGAACTGACAAGAAAGCTGATCTCCGGTTTAAAACCGGGACAGAAATGTGCGGTTTTCATTGGTCCGGAAGGTGGGTTTGCAGAGTCTGAGATAGGACTGGCTATAGCGAACGGACTTCAGCCGGTGACTCTCGGAAAACGAATTCTGCGTACAGAGACAGCCGGAATGTTTGTATTGTCAGCGATTGGATTTGCATTAGAGGATTAAACATGGGAATCGAGAGAAAAGAAGTATACTTAGATAATTCCGCCACAACACGCGTCTTTGACAGTGTTCGTGACGTGATGGTACAGGCTATGATGGCCGATTATGGCAACACATCTTCCAGACACATGAAAGGTGTGGAGGCAGAGAATTATATGAAATCCGCCAGAGAAGAGATCGCAAAATCTTTGAAAGTCAAGGAAAAGGAGATCATTTTTACATCCGGCGGTACAGAATCCAACAATATGGCGCTGATCGGCGTTGCAATGGCCAACAAACGTGCAGGTAATCACCTGATCACATCCGGGATTGAGCATGCGTCCATCTATAACACAATGATCTTCCTGGAGGAACAGGGATTCCGCGTGACTTACCTTCCAACAGATGCAAATGGTCATGTGTCTCTGGATGCACTCCGTGAGGCAATCTGTGATGAGACCATTCTTGTTTCTGTGATGTATGTCAATAACGAGATGGGTGCAGTGGAACCGATCGAGGAGATTGCGAAAATTATCAAAGAAAAGAAATCCAAAGCATATTTCCATGTGGACGCCATCCAGGCATACGGAAAATATGTAATCCGTCCGAAAAAGATGGGCATCGATCTGATGTCTGTCAGTGCTCATAAGATTCACGGTCCGAAGGGTGTTGGATTCTTATATGCAGACGAGAAAGTAAAGATCAAACCGATCATTTTTGGCGGCGGTCAGCAGAAAAACATGCGTTCCGGAACAGAGAATGTGCCGGGCTGCGCAGGAATGGGAATGGCTGTCAAAGAGATTTACACAAATCATGAGGCGAAAGTAGAGCAGATTTATGCTCTGAAGGAACGCATGGTAAAAGGATTACAAGAAATCGAAGGTGTGACAGTACATGGCCTTACAGGCAGAGACAGCGCTCCGCAGATTGTGAGTGCAGGTTTTGAAGGTGTTCGTGCGGAAGTTCTGCTTCACGCGCTGGAAGACAGAGGTGTTTATGTTTCTTCTGGTTCTGCATGCTCTTCGAACCATCCGGGTATTTCCGGAACATTAAAAGGAATCGGCGTGAAAGATTCACTGCTGGATTCTACATTAAGATTTTCATTCGGTCTTTTCAATTCGGAAGAAGATGTGGATTACTGCCTTGAGCAGCTGCGAGAGCTTCTTCCAATGTTACGAAGATACCGCAGAGCATAGAGATTACAATTTGGAGGAATCATGAATTATAAGTCTTTTTTAATTAAGTATGCCGAGATCGGCGTAAAGGGTAAGAACCGTTATCTGTTTGAAGATGCGTTGGTAAAACAGATTAATAATCGTTTAAAACGTCATGATGGCGCGTTCGTGATCACAAAAGAGCAGGGCCGTATCTATGCAGAGGCAAACGAGGAGTACGATTTTGATGAGATTGTTGATTCTCTTCAGCATGTATTTGGTATCGTAGGCATCTGTCCGATGGTTCAGATCGAAAATAAGGATTACGAAAACCTGAAGGAAGAAGTTGCGAAATATATCGATGAAGCATACGAAGACAAGAACTTCACATTCAAGGTGATCACACGTCGTGCTGACAAGAACTATCCGGTAATCTCCGATCAGATCAACCGTGATCTCGGTGAAGTGATCTTAACAAGATTTCCGGAGACAAAAGTTGATGTACACAATCCGGATGTAACACTTCATGTGGAAATCCGTCAGAAGATTAATATTTTCTCTGAGACAATCCCGGGTCCGGGTGGTATGCCGATCGGAACAGCAGGAAAAGCAATGCTTCTTCTCTCTGGCGGTATCGACAGCCCGGTTGCAGGCTGGATGGTGGCAAAACGTGGTGTAACGATTGAAGCAACATACTTCCATGCACCGCCATACACAAGTGAGCGTGCAAAACAGAAAGTAGTAGATCTTGCGAAATTGGTGGCAAAATATACAGGACCGATCAAACTGAATATTGTAAACTTTACAGATATCCAGCTCTACATTTATGATCAGTGTCCGCACGATGAGCTTACGATCATCATGCGTCGTTACATGATGCGTATTGCGGAGGAAATTGCGAAAGAGTCTGACTGTCTTGCTCTGATCACGGGCGAAAGCATCGGACAGGTGGCGTCTCAGACAATGCCGTCCCTGGCAGTAACCAATGAAGTGTGTGAAATGCCGGTACTCCGTCCGCTGATCGCTTTCGACAAGCAGGATATCGTAGACATTTCCGTGAAGATCGATACATTCGAAACTTCCACACTTCCGTATGAGGATTGCTGTACTATTTTCGTTGCGAAACATCCGGTAACAAAGCCGAATCTGAAGAGAATCAAGAAATCCGAAGAAAAGCTGGCTGAGAAGATCGAAGAGATGATGAAGACAGCGATTGAGACACGTGAGATTGTACGCTGCATCTAAATGATGAATCAAATAAAAACTGCCAGGAAGCAATTCCCGGCAGTTTCGATTTCATAGTTATAAACTTACTCAACAATATAAGGCGCAAGGACTGTAAGAATGTCTTCCGCATCGCCCTCTTCGTGGATATGGAGATCGATCGGTTTGGAGAGATCCAGACTGAAGATTCCCATGATGGATTTTGCGTCGATCACGTAGCGACCGGAGATGAGGTCAAAATCCGTATCGAATTTAGTAAGGTCATTAACGAAAGATTTTACTTTATCGATGGAATTTAAAGAAATTTTTACTGTTTTCATGATTAATTAGTCCTCCTAGTGAAAATTATTAGAAAAACATTCTAAGTTCATAGTAGAGGAATCAAATAGAAAAGTCAATAGTTTTAATTGTAATTTTAGACAGGAGAATGAAGATGAGAAAAGCGGCATTGCACAATCTGGGATGCAAGGTAAACTCTTACGAAACCGAAGCCATGCAGCAGCTTTTAGAGGCTGCCGGTTATGAGATCGTAGACTTTGAAGACCAGGCAGATGTCTATATTATAAATACTTGTTCTGTTACGAATATGGCAGATAAGAAATCACGTCAGATGCTCCACAGAGCAAAGGCAAAGAACCCGGATGCAGTGGTTGTGGCAGCCGGATGTTATGTCCAGGCGGCGGGAGAAAAGTTAAAAGAGGATGATGCCATCGATCTTGTGATCGGAAATAACAAGAAGGCAGATTTGATCCCGCTTCTGGAAGAGTGCCTGGCAGGAAAAGAAGTGACTGATTCCATTATTGATATTGGTGCGACACATGAATACGAGAGTCTTCATATTGCAAAACAGGCAGATCATACTCGCGCATTTATCAAGGTACAGGATGGCTGCAACCAGTTCTGCAGCTATTGCATCATTCCTTATACAAGAGGACGTGTAAGGAGCCGTCGTCCGGAGGATGTGGTAAGTGAAGTGCTGGAGCTGACTGCTAACGGATATCAGGAGATTGTCCTGACCGGTATCCACTTAAGCTCTTACGGAGTGGATTTCAAGGACGAAAATATAGATTTCTTATATCTGATCAAACTGCTTCATGAAATCGAAGGTGTGAAGAGACTTCGATTTGGTTCTCTGGAACCGCGTG
>JAZOVL010000309.1:0-4425 GCA_045658685.1 Pilosibacter sp. | reverse complement strand
ATCATAGATTGGACCCACCGGATAATAATTCCTGACCTATAAAGCAACTATTATAGGTATCAGTACTTTGACAATAATATACTTACCCAGAGAACCGTTGGGGCGTTATGTCAGCCGCCAGACAAAAGAAAGGAGGCTGGTGCTTATGGTTACATATCCAGATTTGTTTCAGTTTGTAATTATGCTTTGCGCCATAATAACTCTTGTAGTTTACGTTATACGCAAAAAGTAGCGCCCCTGCTCTGGTAAAGTAAGGCACTACTTTTTGCTGTTTACTTCCGGCGGTCAGGTGTACGCTGACCAACGGTTCTCTTGTTAAGTATATTATACGTCAATGCATCTGAATATGTCAATATACGAAAAGGCACATCGATTTTATCAATGCGCCTTTTTCTTTTTGTTCCTTATAAATACGGGTGTGTTCCCTCAACTAAACTCGCACCTAGTGCTCGTTAAGGTTCGAGAACGGCCTCGCACTAAGCTCAAACTGCGCTTAAACGCTTGTTTTCACTAAGTTGCTTTCTGCCTAAAACTTACCAGCTGTAGCAGCCTCTTCGATGGCAACTGCAACTGCTACAGTCATACCAACCATCGGGTTGTTACCTGCACCGATTAAGCCCATCATCTCTACGTGAGCCGGAACGGAGGAGGAACCTGCGAACTGTGCGTCGGAGTGCATACGGCCCATAGTATCTGTCATACCATAGGAAGCCGGACCTGCAGCCATGTTATCCGGGTGAAGTGTACGACCTGTACCGCCACCGGATGCTACTGAGAAGTACTTCTTACCTTTTTCGATACATTCTTTCTTGTATGTACCTGCTACCGGATGCTGGAAACGTGTCGGGTTTGTGGAGTTACCTGTGATGGATACATCTACGCCCTCTTTCCACATGATAGCAACACCTTCTGTTACGTCATTAGCACCGTAACAGTTAACTTTGGAACGAAGACCCTCAGAGTAGGATTTTCTGAAGATTTCTTTTACTTCACCTGTGTAGTAGTCCATCTCTGTCTCTACATATGTGAAACCGTTGATTCTGGAGATGATCTGAGCTGCGTCTTTACCAAGACCGTTAAGGATAACGCGGAGCGGGTTCTTACGAACTTTGTTTGCTTTCTCTGCGATACCGATAGCACCTTCAGCTGCTGCGAAGGACTCGTGACCTGCTAAGAATGCGAAACACTCTGTCTCTTCTTCAAGGAGCATCTTACCAAGGTTACCATGGCCAAGACCTACTTTACGCTGGTCAGCAACGGAACCCGGGATACAGAAAGCCTGAAGGCCTTCACCGATTGCTGCTGCTGCATCAGCTGCTTTTCTGCAGCCTTTTTTGATTGCGATTGCTGCGCCTACTGTGTAAGCCCATTTTGCATTCTCGAAGCAGATCGGCTGGATCTTCTCTACCATATGATATACATCTAAGCCGGCATCTTTTGTGATCTTCTCAGCTTCTTCGATAGAAGCAATGCCATAGCTGTTTAAAACTTCATTAATCTGTTTGATACGTCTCTCGTAAGACTCAAATAATGCCATTTCTTTATTCCTCCTTATTCCTGACGCGGGTCAATGATCTTTACTGCATCTGCTACGCGGCCGTACTGACCTTTTGCTTTTTCCCATGCTGTATTCGGGTCGTCGCCTTTTTTGATGAAGTCTGTCATCTTGCCAAGGCTTACGAACTGGTAACCGATGATCTGATCTTCAGCGTCAAGAGCGATACCTGTTACATAGCCTTCTGCCATCTCAAGGTAACGCGGACCTTTCTTTAATGTTCCGTACATAGTACCAACCTGGGAACGAAGGCCTTTACCAAGGTCCTCAAGGCCTGCACCGATCGGAAGACCATCCTCGGAGAATGCACTCTGAGTTCTGCCGTATACAATCTGAAGGAACAGTTCTCTCATCGCTGTGTTGATAGCGTCACAAACGAGGTCTGTGTTGAGAGCCTCAAGAAGAGTTCTTCCCGGAAGGATCTCGGAAGCCATAGCTGCGGAGTGAGTCATACCGGAACAACCGATTGTCTCAACGAGAGCTTCCTGAATGATACCCTCTTTAACGTTTAATGTCAGCTTACAAGCACCCTGCTGCGGAGCACACCAGCCGATACCGTGTGTTAAACCGGAGATATCTGCAATCTGTGTTGCTTTTACCCATTTTGCTTCTTCCGGGATCGGAGCCGCACCGTGGTTAACGCCCTGTGCAACTGTACACATTTTTTCTACTTCATGTGAATAAATCATGTTTAAAACTCCTTTCGATCACTTATATGATTGTGATAATATTTGTTAAAAAAATCACATCGCGTTCCGTTTCATTCTCTCACAAAATTACAAAATAGTCCATAGTTTTTTTCTTTATTTTTTGTTTCAAACGCAGTTTCATAGAGTTTCTTAAGCGAAACGTCTTATTTCTGCGCCTCTTCTGCCTGCTCTCTCGCCTTTTCCTTTAACTCACGCAGGATCTGAGTCATGATAACCACCGCAATAAGGCTTGTCAACACATCAGAAATTGCCTGTGACATCTGGAGTCCTGTGATTCCAATGATACCTGGTAAGATCAGGAGCGGAGGAATCAGACAAATGCCCTGTCGACCGGAGGAAAGGATCGATGCACGAAATCCATAACCGATGGACTGGGTCAGCATATTGGACATGATGATCCACGCCTGCAACGGCATGGTCATACACTGGAATCTCAAAGCAACGGTACCGATGGCAATAACATCCAGGTCATCTTTACGGAACATGGTCAAAATCTGCTCTGCACCGAGGAAGCTGACTGCACCCAGTGTTGTGAGTAAGATTACAGCTACTTTCAGACAGAACCAGAAGGATTCCAGTACACGGTCAAATCGTTTCGCACCAAAGTTAAAACCACACACCGGTTGGAAGCCTTGACCAAAACCAATGAGTGCGGAGTTGATGAACATCATATAACGGCTGACAATGGACATCGCTGCAATCGCTGCATCTCCGAATGGATTTGCCGCCACGTTCAAAACGATGGTCGCCACACTTGCAAGTCCCTGACGGCATAAAGACGGTACACCTGCATGAAGGATTGGGCCAAACATATTGAATTTTGGCGTAAATTTACTGAGTTTCAGACGAATGCATCCTTCTCTGGTGGAAGTCTGGAACAGCAACAGACCAAAACTGATGCACTGGCTGGCTGCTGTCGCAATTGCGGCGCCTGCAATTCCCATATCAAATCCGAAAATCAGAATCGGGTCAAGAATCATATTTAAAATACCGCCGGTGGTAATACCGATCATGGAATAAAACGCATATCCCTGGGCTCTCAGCAAGTTATTTAATACAAAAGAGCCCATCATTACCGGAGCCGCCATGAAAATATAAAGTCCGTACTCTTCTGCATAAGGCGCGATTGTGTTGGTGGCACCAAGAAAACGTACCAATGGATTCAACATCGAGATACCACAGACAGCAAATAAGATACCTACGATTAATGAGGTAAAAAATCCGGTCGCTGCGATTCGTTCTGCTCTCTCATCATCTCTGCTTCCAAGAGTCCTGGAAATACAGTTTCCGCTTCCCATACCAAGCATAAAACCAATTGCCTGGATCATTGCCTGTACTGAGAAAATAATACCAACTGCCGCCGACGCGCTGGTACTGATCTGACTTACGAAAAAGGTATCTGCCATGTTATAAATCGAAGTAACAAGCATACTGATAACAGTCGGAACTGCAAGCTTCGGAATCAGCTTATTGACCGGTGTTTCGATCATCATCGTATAACGCTCTTCTCGCGTCATCGCTTTTTTCATTATTTTCCTCCATTCTTTCGTATTTTCCATACGCATAACAAGTGATATCACATCATGAAACAACTGCCGCGGAATTTTCGCCCGCGGCAGTCAATTGACAGGATTATTTATCCTCGATTTTTATTTATTGCTTAAGTATTCGTGAATACCCTTTGCACCTGCTTTACCTGCTTCCATAGCAAGGATAACCGTTGCAGCACCTGTAACTGCATCACCGCCTGCAAATACACCTTCTCTGGATGTCTGGCCTGTGCACTCGTCAGCCACGATACATTTGTGTCTGTTAATCTCAAGACCATCTGTTGTAGAGGAAATAAGCGGGTTCGGGGATGTTCCGAGGGACATGATAACGGTGTCACACTCGATTGTATAATCAGATCCAGCAACCTCAACCGGACGTCTTCTTCCGGAAGCATCCGGCTCACCAAGTTCCATCTTGATTACGCTCATGCCTTTTACCCAGCCCTTCTCATCAACAAGAATCTCTGTCGGGTTTGTAAGAAGATCAAAAATGATACCCTCTTCTTTTGCATGATGAACTTCTTCTACACGTGCCGGAAGCTCTGCTTCACTTCTTCTGTATACAATATGTACTTCTGCACCGAGACGAAGTGCTGTTCTTGCTGCATCC
>JAZOVL010000308.1:0-1725 GCA_045658685.1 Pilosibacter sp. | reverse complement strand
AATAATTATTTTGATATTAAATTGTCTAAATATATATAAATAATTATAAAAATATCTGCTTTTCAAAAGTTTCGAAATTTGGTATAATTAGAATAAGATACCTGATGAATGTTGATCGAAAGAAGGAAAGAGGAAGTACTATGATAGATCTGATCAGCGACACTATAACAATGCCATCGAAGGAAATGATGGAGCAGATTTGGAGTGCAAAACTCGGAGATGCAGGCAGACTGGACAGCAATGGCAGAGGAGAAGATTTGACGACAAATGAACTGGAGGATCTGGCAGCAAAGATCACAGGAAAAGAGGCGGCGCTGTTTTGTCCGACAGGAACGATGGCGAATGTTACGGCTCTTTTGGCGTATTGCAGACCGGGAGACAAAGTTTTGATCGAGGAACGTCAGCATATTTTAAAGATTGAAAAGGTATGCTTCCTTGAAGATGGTTTTCGTATGGTCCCGGTTACTTATAGACTGGGAGAGGATGGAAGCCCGGATTTCGGTTTTTTTGAGAAAACGTTAGATACAGAAGAGATTCGATTGGTCACTCTTGAGAACACACACAATTTCTCGGGTGGTACCTGCATGAGTCTGGATGCGATGAAGCGGATACGCAGTATGACAGCAGAACGTGAAATTCCGATCCACATGGATGGTGCGAGAATTTTTAATGCATCCCTGACGCTCGGTGTTGATGTGAAGGAACTTTGTGATCAGGTGGATTCTGTGATGTTCTGCATATCGAAGGGACTCGGAGCACCGATCGGTTCGCTTCTATGTGGTCCGAAAGCGTTGATCGATAAAGCGGGAAAATGGCGTTCGATGCTTGGCGGTACGATGCGTGAATCCGGTGTTGCAGCTGCTTGCGGAATCTATGCATTGGAACACAATGTGGAGCGCATGCGTGAAGATCATTCCAATGCATCATTGATGGCAGAGCTTTTAAAGAATATGAAAGTTTTAAAGGCAGATCCTACTCCGCAGAGTAATATTTTATTGTTCAATTTGGAGAGAGCAGGGATTACCAGCCATGAGTTCAATGAACGCCTGAAAGCGAAGGGAGTTCGCTGTTATCTGGTATCAGAGACAGTGGCCAGAATGGTATTCCATCTTGGAATTACAGAGGAAGACACACGGACAGCAGCTGAGATCGTGCTGGAGATTGACAGGGAACTGATGCAGAAATTTTCTGAAAAAACTTGTGGATGAGGCCTTTTCTTGTTACAATAATAGAGTAAATGAATGTTATGATCCAGGGGGTATTTATGGACAAATTAGAACGTTATTTATTAGAGTATACAGATATCCATCCGAGATGGCTGGATGAATCTCGTCTGATCTATGTCAGCTCACGTGCAGGTTCTCCGCAGATGTGGGAAGTGAATCTGGAAACAGGAGAAAACAAGCAGCGTACTTTCTTCAATAGTAAAGTATGCAGTACAATTCCGTATAGAACCGGAAAACAGATTTTATTTACATTGGATACAAACGGAAGTGAAAATGAGCAGCCGTTCCTGATCGGTTACGATGAGACTGAGCCGGTAAACCTGATCGATCGTCCGAAGGTACTTCATCGCATGGCAGGTTTCATTGACGATGGTAAAAAACTGGTTTATATGTGCAATGCGCGTGATAAGAGATTCCATGACGTTTGCATTTATGATCTGGAAACAAAAGAAGAGCGTATTGTGGCGGAGAATGAGACATTTATGTGCATTTCCCCGAG
>JAZOVL010000307.1:0-5657 GCA_045658685.1 Pilosibacter sp. | reverse complement strand
CCAATGGAGATTGCATTCCTGGTTTGTTGCGTAAACTATGTGTTGGATTCTGTAATCTCACTGGCATCCATGGCTTCCAATCTTTATGTACAGGATCTGGCCGACAATCCGGATGAGACAAAAGCAACGATTTCCACAGGTGTTTCCATCAACCACCTGATCACTATTTTCATTGCGCTGTTTGGTGGCTGGATCTGGAAGACACTCGGTATGGAATTACTCTTTATTTTATCCGCGGTACTTGGTCTGTGTAACAGTGCGTATGCGGCGACGATTAAAGTGAAGAACGAACACATAAAAGTATAAAGGAGTCAATATGCAATATCGAATTGACAAGTACGGAAATAAAATTTCAGTTCTGGGCTATGGATGCATGCGTTTTACGCAGAAAGCCGGTCGCGTAGAGCTGGATAAAACAGAAAAGGAAATTCTCGCAGCATATGAGGCAGGTGTCAATTACTATGACACCGCGTACATTTATCCAGGCAGTGAAGCTGCATTGGGTGAGATCCTGGAACGCAATCAGATACGTGACAAAGTCAATATTGCGACCAAACTTCCTCATTATATGATCAAGTCAAAAGATGATGCAGAGAAATATTTCTGTGAGGAATTAAGGAGACTTCGTACGGATCATGTGGACTACTATCTAATGCATATGCTCACAGATGTGAAAACCTGGGAGCGATTAAAAAGATTGGGAATTGACACTTGGTTAAAGGAGAAGGTGGACAGAGGGGCTATTCGCCAGGTGGGATTTTCCTATCATGGAAATTCCGGCATGTGCTGCCAGTTGATCGATGCTTATGACTGGGATTTCTGCCAGATTCAGTACAACTATCTGGATGAACACTCTCAGGCAGGAAGAAAAGGTCTGCATCATGCTGCCGAAAAAGGGATCCCGGTTGTGATCATGGAGCCGTTACGTGGTGGCAGATTGGTCAATAATCTTCCGGAAAAGGCACAAAAGTTGTTCAAGGATTTTGAGATCAAACGAACACCTGCAGAGTGGGCATTCCGTTGGCTTTGGAATCAGCCAGAAGTGACTTGTGTTCTGTCCGGAATGAATTCACTGGAAATGGTGCGTGAAAATGTGAAGAACGCAGCAAATGCCAAGTCTGGTGAATTTGGAGAAAAAGAAGAAGCATTGATTCAGAAAGTGGTCGAGGCCATTAATGAAAAAATGAAGGTAGGATGTACAGGATGCGGTTATTGTATGCCGTGTCCAAAGAAGGTCGACATTCCGGGAACATTTTCTTCTTACAACAAGCGCTATACAGACAACAAGTTTACAAGTCTGAAGGAATATTTGATGTGTACAGCTCTCCGAAAGGACTCTACATCTGCAGCGAATTGCGTGGAGTGTGGTCTTTGTGAGAAACATTGTCCGCAGGGCATTCAGATTCGACAGGAATTGAAGAATGCGCGGAAGGAATTGGAAGGTCCGATCTATCAGATTGCGAAGAAACTGATCCCGTTATTTATCAAATATTAAGCGATAGAAAATAAGTATTTTGTCGGAGTGATATTATGAGTAGGATTAGTGAAGCATTAGAAATTGCAGGATTTCCGGAAGAGGCGAAATGTTATTTTGAAAAATGTTATCTCGATATAGAGTCTAATAATCATTTGTATCATCATTTGGCGATGGCAGAAGCATGCTACTACGGTGATGGGGATTATGACACGGAATTAAAACAACTATCAGAAAAAACGGACCTTCACCAATATACGGTCGAAATGCTGCACCTATTATTTTGCATTGATCGGTTGAAAGGCATTTATAAAGAGAAGGGATACTCTGAGGAGTTATTAAAAGACTCCATGGCAGACTTACGCTATAAATTAGAAGAATGCAAAGCAGTTCACGGAATTTGGGGAACCTTTGTATTCTGGTGGTTTAAACGATTTTACGAATGCAAGACCTTCAAGTTGGGACGTTTAGAATTTGAGTGGGAAGAGCTGGAGTTTGATTATAATGAAACTCTGAAAAAAGGCGCTCGCGTCATCAATTGTCACATTCCGTCTGCCGGTCCGTTGCATTCGGAGTTGGTGGAGCAGGCGTTAGCAAAGGCATATGAATTTTATGGATTTACGGAACGAAGAGAGACCATGCCTGTGGTCTGCGAATCCTGGATGCTTTATCCTCCACACTACGAACTGTTTCCGAACGGTGGCAACATGAGAAACTTCTTTGATCGTTTCGATGTGTACAAGCACTGGGAAGATGCAAAGAATGAAGATGCATGGAGAATTTTTAACAGAGCAGACCACGATTACGAGAGTTTTCCACAAGATACCGAACTTCGCAGGAATTTTTACCGTTATCTGAATGATGGTAAAAAAATGGGAAGCGGATATGGAATCTTGTTTTATCATCCGGAATCAGAACGAATTGAGAGAATTAAGCGGATGGAAGGGATTTTGGATGCCGCGAGTGAAACTTTACAAATATCCGAGCAGGATCTGAAACTCCTGACAGAATATTACGAAGGTCCATTGTGGCGTGAAGATTTCGAGGCAGATGAAGCAGGCAAACTTCCTAAGAATTTGAAACGAGGAGTATTGTCTGAGGATGCTGTATACAACTTGTTGGAAGAGATACGGGAAGTGTGAGCACGGGTCAGTCAAATCCCTTGTACATTCCCCTAAAATATGGTATCTTAAAAGCGGAAATGACTTTGACACGTTAACGCAAGGACCTGCAATAGGAAGCCCTTGCAGAAGGAGAGGAAATATATGAATTTCAACGAAGAAGCATTAAAACTCCATGCGGAGCATAAGGGAAAAATTGAAGTGATCAGCAAGGTTCCGGTTAAGACAAGGGACGATCTGAGCACAGCATACACACCTGGCGTTGCAGAGCCGTGTCGTAAGATCCATGAAAATAAAAATGATGTTTACAAATATACTGCAAAAGGAAATCTGGTAGCCGTTGTTACGGATGGTACAGCCGTCCTTGGTCTTGGAAATATTGGTCCGGAAGCGGCAATGCCTGTTATGGAAGGAAAAGCGATCCTGTTCAAGGAGTTCGGTGGCGTGGATGCTTTTCCGATCTGTCTGGATACACAGGATGCAGATGAGATCGTAAAAGCAGTTAAGATGATCGCACCGTGCTTTGGCGGTGTCAATCTGGAGGATATTGCATCTCCGAAATGCTTTGAGGTAGAGGCAAGACTGGAGAAGGAACTGGACATTCCTGTATTCCACGATGACCAGCATGGTACAGCCGTCGTTGTTACAGCAGCGTTGCTGAACGCACTGAAAGTTGTTGAGAAAAATATTGAGGATATTCATGTTGTATTAAATGGTCCTGGTTCCGCAGGTACAGCGATCATTAAGATGTTACTGGCTGCAGGCGTGAAACATATTATTGCATGTGATGAAAACGGTATTCTTTACAAAGACCGTGGTGTAGGTATTAAGGACCATAAGGCAATGCTTTGTGAGATTACAAATCTGGAAGATAAGCGTGGAACATTGGCAGATGCGATTGTTGGTGCAGATGTATTTATCGGTGTATCGGTTGGTGGTGCATTGAAACCGGAAATGATCAAGACCATGGCTCATGATCCGATCGTGTTTGCGATGGCAAATCCAACACCTGAGATCATGTATGAAGAGGCTATGGCAGCAGGCGTAAAAGTTATGGGTACCGGCCGTTCTGATTATCCGAATCAGATCAACAACGTTTTAGCATTCCCGGGTATTTTCCGTGGTGCATTAGATTGCGGCGCAAGAGACATCAACTATGAGATGAAAGTTGCTGCGGCTCATGCGATCGCAGAGCTGGTAACAGATGATAAGCTGAGCACAGACTACATTATTCCGGGTGCTTTAGAACCTGGAGTTGCACAGCATGTGGCAATGCGCGTGGCAGAGGCAGCAGTGAAATCCGGAGCGATTCGCAAATAATAATTAAATATTGTAATAAAGAGGCACCCCTCCTGCATAAAATGAATAGCAGAGGGGTGTTTTTATGTCAGACTATAGAAGATTAATCTCATACATTTATGAATATGAAGGAAAAGTAAAGGGAAAAAACATAGGATTTGTAAAGTTGGAGGCGAGAAATGGCCAGTGCAGATTGAACGTCAATGCAAAGCGGGTGTATGTCGGCGGAAATGCCATCGGGGTATATTTGCTGGGGCAGGGTGGCGAGAAAACATTTCTGGGAAATATGTTTGTGAGAAATGGGTGCGGAGAATTTCGGATGACTGTAGATGCCGCTAATGTAGAGGGAACCGGAAATTCACTGGATACATATTATGGGCTGGTGGTACATGATGTGAAAGAATCCTGGCGGTCGTATCAAACTATATGGGATGATGAGAAGGCGGCGGAGAATACCGGAGAACCAGAGCAGATCGAGGAACCAGAGCAGATTCGGGAATCAGAGCCAGAATTAAAGCCAGAATCAAAGCCAGTTATGCAACAGGAACCAGAAGATGTCCAGGCAGCAGAACTGGTTGAGATGACTCCAAGCATTGAAACCATGATGATCTCTCCGGAATTAGAAAATCCGGAGGTGTTGCGTTATCTGCAGGAAACGGAGCAGACTAAGCCGGATCCAGATGCGCGATGGCAGCAAATGCGAAAAGAATATCCGAAGATTCAACCATTTGATCATGATGGAGGCAGTGAAGTTCTGGCAATCCGTCCGGATGATATCGGCAAACTTCCTCGTGAATGCTGGATTTACGGAAACAATAGTTTTCTGCTTCACGGTTATTACAATTACAGATATTTGATCTTAGTGCGTTTGAGCCAGGAAAACGGAGCAATACGCTACTTGTTGGGAGTTCCGGGTCATTATTATAGTAATGAAAAATATATGGCCAACATGTTCGGGTTTCCCAATTTTGTTTTATCAAAAAAGCAGCCACCGAATGATGGCCGCTTTGGATACTGGTATACAGATATTAGAATAGGCTAATAATCAACTCCGCGGAGTTTCACGTGTCCGACGTATGGTTTTACGATTTCCATAAAAGAGAGCAGTTCATCCTTACTGCAGCTGGTGAATCCGGAAATCAGAACATGTTCAGAATCGACATAATTCTGTAGAAAATAATTTGGACATCCGGAAATCCATTGACCGATTCGGGCAAAGTCCTCTGCACTGTGCAGCTCTTTGACGACAGTTGTGCGGAATTCATAGGGAATCGTTCCTTTCTTTAAAAATTCGACACTTTCCATAATGGACCCTATATTTGCGGACGGTATTCCGATCACTTCGGGATACCGCTCTTTGCATGTCTTGATATCCATGGCGACATAATCAATGAGCCCCTCTTCGCAGAGGGATTTTAGAACATCCGGACGTGAACCGTTGGTATCCAGTTTGATCCGATAGCCCAATTCACGTACGCGCAAGATAAAGTCTCGAAGATCTGGCTGTAAGGTTGGTTCCCCGCCGGTAATAGCTACACCCTCCAGGATTCCTTTTCGTTTTGTAAGGAATTTGAGTACTTCTTCATCTGTATAAAGAACTTCTGCATCACTTCCAAGTAAGTCACTGTTGTGACAAAAAGGGCATCGAAAATTGCAGCCACCGGTAAAAATAGTTGCTGCCACATGACCAGGGAAATCGAGAAGCGTTGTTTTTTGTAAACCGCAGATTTTCATAAGAATATCCTCTGTTTTTGAAAAGATTC
>JAZOVL010000306.1:0-4274 GCA_045658685.1 Pilosibacter sp. | reverse complement strand
TTTCGAAAGATCGATCAATGCAAGGGTTGCTTCTGCTTCTGTTCCATGTTCTGCACAGCCATCCATAAAACTGTCACATACAGAAACCCCCAGTTCTTCTGGCGAAATCTTCGGATTGTCAGCGATCGCTTTTAAGATTCCTGTATAGTCCCATCCGTTTCCCGGTTCCAGTTCCTGTGACGCGATCATATAGGATGCATACGGACTAACGATATGGGCTGTATCAATATTTGCCATCAGGCAAGCATCAAAACCAATTACATCAAATACCGGTTCTGTGACTTCCGGGAAACTGCTCGAAAATGCATTTTGAAGCTCTTTCATGGAAAGAGAGTCTAGTCCATAGATTTCATCATATGCGACTCCTCCCAGGACACCGCCTCCATGGTTCCATAATATAACCATAGAATTCTCAGCCGGATGATCCTCATAACAATATGATAAAAAATCCGAAAACGTTTCCTGCGCTCCCATATTGGCAAGCTCTTCTGTTCCGATTTTCTTTAACCCACTATGGTCATAGACAAATCTTGTCAGAACTTCCGGCTTGATTTTATGCCTCTGCCACTCAGCTGCTCCTCCTGTCTCGATAACTACTTTAACATTCTCCGGAAGCTTAACCTCAAGCATTTCGTCAATATCTTTTGACGCTGAACTGTGTTTGGACTCCAAATCACTTCCACACAAATACCAATAAATCGCCCAATCTGCCGGTTCTGATTTTCCTTCCTTCTCTCCACCGGATTGACAGGCAACAAGGAATAAGGAGAGAACGCTTATGCATAACAAAATCAGCCAGACTTTTACTTTCTTTTCATAAAACGGAAACTTTGTCGTGTTCATAAACGCCCCTCCTCTCATGATATTCTTCATAACGATTAACCGTTTACGGAGCCTCCACAGTACTCACAACATCCGCTTGCATCCGGTGTTGTTGTTGCACCGCAGAACGGGCAAGTAACCGCCTGCTTTGGTGCTGCAGCCGCAGCTGCTTCTTTTCTGATCTGATTTCTGGCTGCCATAAAGATCTTCTCGATCTCGCGTCCCATTGCTTCGTACTCTTTATACTCCACATTCATTCTCGGGTTCGGTTTTCTCAGAGCAGGAACTGCAACGGTTGTTGTCTCAACACTGGAAGAGTTTAATTTGAACTTAATTTCATCAAAGTACGGATGATTCACATAAAGCGTCATCTCAAAATCATAATAATACTCATATCGCGGAGGATTATAGCTCACCATTTTTCCTTCTTTATCTTTTGTCCTTTCCTCACGTGAGCCTTCGTCGATATCAAGTTTACAACCTGTAACCTGTGAAAAATCAAGAACATCCGGATTTGCCTCTTCCAGATCTCTTGCCCGTGTTACCATAAACTTCTGTGCATCTTCGTCGATCAATACTTTCATATTATCACCGATCGTGCGCGTTGTATGGAATGCAGCTACTGCCTGTTTATTTTCCTCACGATATGCAAGCTGCTCATTGATCTCAGCAATCGTGCTGTTTCTGCGATCGCTAAACCACGGAGATAATTTGTTTGCACACTCTTTGCACATATTTCCATCTTCCAGTTTACGGTTGCCTAAGAGACCGATCTCCCCGCCGCAAATGGAACACTCTTTTTTCTTAAACATATCAAATAATCCCATCGCTTACCTCCCTAATTAGATGATATCTCCATTATCGAACGGGTCACCGCATTCCGGACAGAATTTCGGAGCCTTCGTTCCCTTCGGCGGTTCCCATCCACACTTATCGCATTTATACTGCGGAATACCTTCCGGTTTCTTAGAACCGCACTCCGGACAGAATTTACCTTTATTTACTGCTCCACAAGAACATGTCCAGCCTGCCGACTCTTCTGGCTTCTTCTTACCACATTCAGAACAGAATCTTCCTGTATTGCCTGTCTGGCCACAGGAACATGTCCAGCCTGCAACTGCCTGCTGAGCCGCATTCTGCTGTGCCTGCTGTAATGTCCGCTGTGTATACTGCTGTTGCTGCTGCATCATTACTTGTTGACCGAGACTCTGGTCAAATCCGGCACCTGCTCCTGCAGCCATGTTCATACCCATAAAGCCGATCGCCGCACCTGCTGTATTAGATGCTGCTGCCTGCATTGCAGATGCTCTTGCGCCAACCAGGTGTGCCTGTGCTCTTGACGGATCCATAAAAGCAACGTTACGCTGCATTTCTTTGATCATCTGTTCGTCTTCCTCTGTTGCCTTGATGGAAGAAACGCCAAACTCCTGAATCTCGATACCACGTGTGTCACGCCATTTTTCAGAAAGTTCCTCTTTCAGAGCATCACGTAACTCAGTTGTATGTGATACCACTGCAGAATAACGGATTCCCATTGCAGAAATCTTTCCGAATGCCGGCTGAAGAGCTGTTAAGAGTTCACTTCTCAACTGACTTTCCAGATTGGAGCGTTTGTATGTCTCTGTAATATTGCTGCATACATTTTTGTAGAATAATAGCGGGTTTACAATTTTGTAGCTGTATTCACCAAAACATTTAACAGAAATATCAATATCGATTGCTGCTCTTTCATCCACTACACGGAACGGTACCGGAGATGCAGTGCCGTATTTATTTCCCATGATTTCTTTTGTATTGAAGTAGTAGATTCTCTGATCTTTCGGAGCTTCGCCGCCAAATGTGAATCTCTTTCCAACTGTCTGGAATACAGCTGCAATGCTGTCACCAAGATTTCCGCTGAAAATAGACGGTTCTGTAGAAGCATCGTATGTATATTCACCCGGCTCTGCACAGACATCCACGACCATTCCCTGATCCACGATCAGTGCACACTGACCATCAGCAACCACGAGAATAGAACCGTTTGTAATAATATTATCGTTTCCCTTTGTATTTGAAGATCTGTTTCCCTTACGTTTTTGACCTTTCTCCACCAATACATCTGCCGGCAATGATTCACAGTAAAAAAACTCCTTCCACTGATCGGCGAGTACGCCACCTGTTGCTCCTAAAGCTGCTTTAATAAGTCCCATAATATATCTCCTTTCATGATATAAATTATTTTTTCTGTTTTTTCAACAAATCGAGTTGATTTTACATGCATTTCATTGATTCATACCATATTCCGCAAAAATCACTATCTTTTTGTTCCACAATGCGGACAATATTTTCCACTTTTGGTCAATACGGTTTCACATACCGGACAACATGCGTGCATTTTTTTATATCGATCATACAGTGTTTGAGCTGCTAAGGAAGTTCCACAGATTGGACATTCTTTCTGCTCCGTGTTGATAATATGTCCACATCCGGAACACACCCTGCTTTTCTTCATCACATTGGGGCCAAACCCAAATGATTCCAACTCAATAAATTTATAAGTCTCTGCCACTTAAAATCCTCCCCCTTCGTAAACAAGAGGCATCCCACATACGGGACATTTTTTTGATGCATCCACAATTTTTGCACCACATGATTTACAATACTGCGGTTCTTCTTCATAGGGTGCACAACTTACACATTCTAAAACTTCCGCATTATACATGACATCAACAACCCACTTTCCACATCTGTGACATCGATTAAAATGCTGTTCTCCCTCGGACTTCCATGCAATCAACAGTTCTTCTTCCTCAGAGTCAGCAGAAATATCATGGGTTGTACAAACAAATGCTCCTGACAGATCACAATAAAAAGAATATTGATTTCCATTCGGATTTGTGATCTTTCTGTACGCAGCTGTAATTTTCTCCATGGACTCTGATCGCCTTCCTTCCGTCAAAATATTGCTTAAACTAATAAAAAGAATTTTATTCTTTCTTTTACTTCCAAAATATGATATAGTTAAATAGATTTTGCACTTGCAAACAAAATCCCTCTATTTGTTTATATTTTATCGTTATGAATGCAAATAGTCGCCACACTTTCCCATTATTCCTATTTTTTTTACCTCAATTTATCAAAAAAAGTGTGGGAAAAAGTGTGGGATAGATATATTTTACTTATTTTTGAACTTCAGGAGCCAAATTATGAACAAAAACTCTTATTTATATACGCTTCTGTTCATCGTTTCCATATGTCTGTCCGGATGCGGATCAATTGGAGACAAGATGACCAGTATGTCGATCACCTACGCTTCCACAGCAGTCCTTTCACTCCTGCTGTTGGTCAGCTTTAACTATATGATCCATAAAAAAGATTTGTGGTATCAATTGCTGTTTTCATCTATATTCGTAGTAAATCTTGGATACTTTACATTATCCATCTCAAAAACACTTGAGGAAGCTCTGCTT
>JAZOVL010000305.1:0-2951 GCA_045658685.1 Pilosibacter sp. | reverse complement strand
CGATATTCAAGTTCGACAGCTCCGTTTTCATCTGACTGGTACTATAAACAAACGAATATGTTTCCGCTGTTTTCAGATCCTGGCACACGTAATTTCCTTTGTATAAACACATGTTCAATTCCAGATCCAATACTTTAAACGTAGGATCCTTTAATACTTTGGAATAATCTTTATATTGGGTTTTCTCCGCACCTGGTCTGCGAGATGGAGTCCGGTACGTAGTTTCGTAGTTGGATCCACGAATTACCAGCGTCGAGATTTCCTCTGTCAATAATTCTCTTATGTAAAGAATGCTTGGACGCATTTTTCCCGTCATTCCATAACCACAATAAAGTACGTAAAATACGGTATCTTCCATCTGGAGAAAAAAGCCCGATGGTCTCATTAATACTATATCTTTTGCAGTAAGGATATCTCCGGGTCTTACTAAATATGCCACGTTTCTCTCTCCCTTTGTTTTCCTTCTTTTCTCTTTCCTGTCTCTAGTTGAGTGCACCGGCAATCAATAAATTGCCATCTTGATCGATTCCCAGCGTGCACGCCTCGCCTGCATAGATTTTTTCCACATTCGTCCATTCTTCCACATCACACTGTCCACGGCTATTGCTTCCTGTTGCCCGAACGGTGCCGTCATGAAGCAGTGCCACAGTATGAGAATCTCCGATTGCCAGATCTGCTACATTTGTCCAGGAATCCACCTGATCCATGCCTTTTTCTCTGCACGTTCCGTCGCTAAGTATTACATACACACCATCGTCTTTTGTAATACCAAGTGCAAGGAATGAACTGGAAACCAGTTTTTTCATTACCGGATATTCCGTTTCCATGTAATCGCTGATTGTAATCAGGGTGCCGTCTGCTTTGAGACCAAAGACCACGTTCTGGCAGTCGATGATCTGTTCCACATCGGTCCATTCTTTCACATAAGCATATCGCTCCTGCTCATCTAATCGATCCTCTACACCGTGATCTATGATCTTGACAGTTCCGTTTTTCTTTAAAATCAGGTTGTCATTGTTATTTGCAATTCCTTTTACATTCTCGAACAGTACCGGCTCTCTCATACCGCTGTAAAAAGCTGCAGTTCCGTCTTCCTGCACCAGTACACTGGTAAGCATATCACGTTTGCTGTCGTAGTCTTTAATCTTGGATGCTTCTTCGCAAAGGAACTGATAGATTTCCGGGTCCTGATACCAGGCAACTGATCGGTCATACTGGCTTTCGAACATCATTCGCTCTCTTAAACGATACGCATCTTCCGCAAAGGTAGCCATTAACTCATAAGCATCGTCAGAAATCGTATATACCAGAAGCTTATGATCCTTTGTATATCCCACAACACTTTCAAAAACCCGGTTCATATCGGTAACAATTTCTACCCATTCCAAATTCTTGAACTCTTCCAGTTCAGCATTTCCTCGACTGATCATGGAATTTACGATGGTACCGTCGGACTTCACACCATAATAAAATGCATCCGGACTATCTGTATTGCTGCTGACTGCTACCATATCACTCCAGGTAGCAAGTTTTTCTGCTGTTTCTTTTCTCTGATCTCTGTCATCGATCATCAGGACGGTTCCTTCCTGTGTCACCATAACATCATCCTGAATCTGTGCAACGTTCTTTCCTTCTGCAAACTTTGCGAGTATATCTGCATATATCATTGAGTAACCATATTCCGTTAGACTATGCGTTTTGATTGTTCCGTCGCTACAGATACCGATCAATGCACTTCCACAGTAAGAATCTGCAATATCCAAACACTCCACATCTTCCCAGCCGGTAAATTCATAATGGTTCATCTCTTCATCGATGCCAATGACCGTTCCGTCCTGTTTCAGACCGAAAACGAATGAAAATCTCGAGGTAATGGCTTTGATATCGTTCCACTCCTGCAATGTTTCTGCCAGAGCAGCCTGCTCTTCGTTCAGAACACCATAGCTTGTGGAAATCAAAATCGTTCCGTCTTTCGTTAATCCGGCTATGCCGAAATTTACCTCCTGCACATCGACTACGTCTGTCCACAATTCTAAATTCTGTCCCAAGTGTTCCGCTCCTGCGAACAGAATCGTTCCATCCTTTCGGACACCGATAGAACCAGAACCAATGCACTCTACTCGAGCTACATTCTCCCAATCTTCCACATTGCACTGTCCACTGTCGTTATTTCCAAAGGCTTGTACACTTCCGTCCGGAAGACACATCAACAAGTTCTCCCAGGAGTTTGCTACGCTTCTCTGCGGATGATAGAACGCGATCTGCTCGCCCGGTTCATCTTCCTGAACCGTGGTATCCATCAACATCTCTCCTACTGTATTTCCCTCGGCACTCTGCGTACCGTTGACCACGGTTCCGAAAATATTTGGTGCTGTTTTTTCTTCTCCGGAAAATAACACAAATCCGATTACACATGCAGCAACAGCCGCCGCACCGATTCCGGCATAGACACCCCATTTATTTTTTCCAGATTTTCTTGAAGCATCCTTGATCTTTGCACCTTCGTATAAGGCTTCAATCAGCTCCTGTACATTCTGAATTCGGTCATCTTTCTTTACCGCGAGACCTTTTAGGATTGCAGCTGCGGTGTTTTCACTGACTTTTGTGTTGAACTTATCGAAGTTCTTCAATTCATCCTTGAACATACGGTCCATAGCCGGTACCGGAGTCTCTCCGGTTAACATACGATAAAGCACAGCACAAAGTGCATAGACATCTGTCCACGGTCCTTGTTCGCCGTGAGTTCGGTACTGTTCCTCCGGTGCATAACCGTGTTTCAAGATGATTGTCAGAGACTTCTGATCATTCTTCTCTGTCATTCTGGCTGCACCAAAGTCAATCAATTTCACAGATTCTATCTGATTATGTACATTTCCATCTTTGAAGGTCAGCATGATATTGTCAGGGCTGATATCACGGTGGATGATTCCTGCTTTATGTACCTGAACCAG
>JAZOVL010000304.1:0-1620 GCA_045658685.1 Pilosibacter sp. | reverse complement strand
GTAATTCCCGTAAACTCTTCTTTCGTAATGGATGCTGAAATATCTAAGAGCAGGTAATAGTTGATTCCATTCCCACTCTTCTCAAATCTCTGCAGGCTCTGCAATTCCAGCTCTTCTTTATCAATATATGCAATTAGATTTCCTTCCGTCTGTTCTCTGTCACCGGAAAAATAAAACCTTACTTCCGGCATATTGACATATACCTGTTCCAGGCGATTCTGTCCTAATTGACTCAGTACATGTATAGTGTTTTCCATGTGTGATCTCCTTTACAAAAAGGAATAAACTCTAAAATACTCTCACCCACACCAATGCGGTCTCCCTCCTGCAGTTTTGCAGAATCCTGAAGACATTCTCCATTGTGATAAGTAAGCGTTCCTTTGCCCGGTACCAGATAAAACTGTCCGCCTTTTTCATCATAAACGACAGAACAATGCGCATCTTTCGATACCGTGAAATCCTGAATACAAATATCAGAATCCATGTTTCTGCCAACTCGATTAAAGCCTGAATAAAGCCGATAGTCTTTTCCTTTCATTTCTCCGGAAATACACACCAGCCAACCAACCGGCAATTCTCTTGTCTGATATCCGCCCAGTGCAACTGTTCGTTCGTTATCCCAATTGCCCCTTACAGACTGCTTTGGCATTTCTTCAGCTGTCAGCTGAATCCTTTCAACTGTCCCTTCTGCCATATCCAGACTGATTGTTTTCTCATCCTCTATCTTCCATCTGGGACCATTGCTTTTACTGCACGTCGGGCAAGCATCATATTTTTCATCATCAAAAAAATGTCCTACTGAACATCGGATTATGGACATTGCATACACTCCTTACTTACATATCTACCCAGACTGCAACAGCAGAATAGTTGTCCATATTGGTTCCGTATCCATGACGGCGTACCAAAATTTCCATTTCATCTACCCACTGTTCCACACTTCTCGATTTTTTTAATAACGTTGTCATTTCTTTCTCTTCAATCAATTCCCAAAAGCCATCAGAACATAACAAAAACGCCTGTCTGCCTTTTCTTGCAATTGGCTCTGACAATTGATATCGAAGAGATTCCTCATCGACTCCCATGACACGTAGTAAACGATTTCGATCCGGGTGATGTCGAATTTCTTTTTCTTTTATTTCTCCCGCCGCAACCAACATCTGTGGAACACTATGATCCATTGTACGGCTAACAAGTTTACAATTATTAAAATAATAGATTCTGGAATCACCAATATGTGCCCAACGAACACTTTTTTGATCCAGAAGTACAGCCGTCATAGTTGTTTTCATGCCCTGCATATTGCCTGCAAGCCTTTGCTGTTCCAAAACCCCTGCCTGACCGGCTTCAAATATGTTTCTCAAAGTATCTTCTGAACAGCTCCCCTGTTCAAATTGTATCATTGCCTGTTCAATTGCTGTTTTAGATGCAACGTCTCCTTTTCCATGACCGCCCAAACCATCTGCGAGGAAAAAACCGTATGTTTCTCCCATTTGGTGCATCCCTGCACAATCTTCATTCACCGGACGACTTCCTGTTTTACTGATAATTTTATATGTAACCATAAATTTTCCTACCTTCCGCCACGATAAGATATTGTTCAAAAAGTATTCTTTTTGA
>JAZOVL010000303.1:0-3486 GCA_045658685.1 Pilosibacter sp. | reverse complement strand
TCCATATATTCCCCAGATCTCGGGTGTACAAAACCAAGAATCCCCGCATGTAAAGTCTGCCCCTGAAGTTTATAGGGACTCTTCACAGGACCATATACTGCATCACCTAAAAGTGGATGACCTAGGCTTGCCATATGCACGCGGATCTGGTGAGTTCTTCCGGTTTCCAACCGACATTCAATATGTGTGTATTTATCAAAACGTTTTAAGACTTTATAATGGGTCACGGCGTGTTTTCCGTTTTGATGGTTAATGCACATCTTCTTGCGGTCCTGAGGATGTCTTCCGATCGGAGCGTCAATCATGCCTTCATCATTCTTAAGAACTCCGTAAACAATCGCCTGATATCTTCTGGTAATGCTGTGTTCTTTTAACTGCTCCGCAATGGAATTGTGAGCAAGGTCATTTTTACAAGCGATCAAAACTCCTGTTGTGTCCATGTCGATGCGATGAACAATACCAGGCCTCAACACACCATTAATCCCAGAAAGATCCTCTTTGCAATGAAACATCAAGGCATTCACCAGTGTACCTGAATAATGACCGGCTGCCGGATGAACCACCATTCCCTTCGGCTTATTGACCAAAATCACATCATGGTCTTCATATACAATATCAAGCGGAATATTTTCCGGAACAATTTCCGGTTCTACAGCTTCTGGAACCTCAAAGGTAATTACATCACCCTCAGATACCTTGTAACTTGCTTTTACTGCCTTCTGCCTAACGAATACCTCTCCGGACTTTAACAGCTTCTGGATAAAGGAGCGGGACAATTCCTCACACTGTTCCGATAAAAATTTATCGATACGGTCTCCTGCCAGTTCTTCTGTGATAAAAATCTCCTGTCTCACGATTATTTCTCCTTTGAAGATAAGAACTCCAGGTCTTCGTCTTTATAAACGAATCCGGTCAGTAAGATCAAAAGTCCGGCTGCTGCTACTACATAGCAGTCTGCTACGTTAAAAATCGGAAAATTAATCAGCTTGAAGTAAAGAAAATCTACGACAAACCCTCGGGAAAGTCGATCGATCACGTTTCCGATTGCTCCGGATGCTAAAAGAACTGTGCAGAAGAATAATGGAAGCATCTTCTTTTCATTTGGCATTCTATAAAGGAAGATTAAAATTACGATCACAACAGCAGCTGCAACTAATAAAAAGAACCATTTCTGTCCCTGCAAAATACCAAAAGCCGCACCTCTGTTTTCTGAATAAAGAAATTCAAACACTCCGTCCCAGATTACAAAAGGACCATTGATACGAAGTTTATCATACGCAAGCACTTTAGTCCACTGGTCAAATGCAATTAAAAGAGCGGAAAGCAGACCGAAAATACCATATCGTTTCCATACTGAATCCATTTTGTTAACAAGCTCCTCTCTTATTCCATGATCATAGAAAGAGCCTGTTCCATCTCTTCCTCACTCACGGACTTATCAATGTATGCGTGACCGATCTGATTGAGCAGAATAAACTTGATCACTCCGGCCTCCATTTTTTTATCATTCTTGGTTGCAGCAACGACATCTTTTTTCTCGATACCGCTTACTTTCATCGGCATTTTAAAAAATTCCATCGCCTCTCGATAGAGCTCCACCTGTTCACCGGATACAAATCCTCTGTCTTTGCAGATTTTTAAAGCTGCCAGTGCACCGAGAGCAACACAATGACCATGCAGAATCGAAAGATCCATCAATTTTTCTACTGCATGACCGAGCGTATGACCAAAATTTAATGTGGCACGTTCGTTTTGCTCCGTCGGATCAATCTCAACCACTTCTCTCTTAATCAGATTGCTTCCATAAACCAACTCACGGCAGATTTCCGGATCACGCGCTAAAATAGCCTCTTTGTTGGCAAGGATCCACTCATAGTACTCTTGATCACGGATCAGACCATGCTTAATCACTTCACCCATTCCGTTAGAAAACTGTTCGAACGGAAGTGTTCTTAATACAGAGACGTTAGTGTAAACCAGTTTTGGCATATGGAAAGCACCTACCATATTTTTATAGGAATCGAAGTCAACGCCGGTCTTTCCCCCTATACTGGAATCCACCTGAGAAAGCAATGTAGTCGGAATCTGAATAAATCCTATACCGCGAAGATATGTGGCAGCAGTAAATCCACAAAGATCGCCAACCACGCCGCCGCCTAGTGCAATCAGATAGTCCTTACGGTCAAATTTGTTTTGGATCAGATGCTCGTAGACGCCTCGCACGGTATCCAGATTTTTATTTTCTTCTCCAGCCGGAATGACATATGTTGTAACCTGACGACAACAACCGGATATCTGATTCTTGATCTCTTCCAAGTAGATTGGAGCCACGTTAGAATCTGTCACGATGCAGAGTTTCTTATTTTCACTTCCCAATGCAGTCAACTCCGCGGAAAGTCCATCAAAAGATTCCGTCAGAATAATATCATAGATGGGCTCATTGTTTAAATGTACAATCAGTCTGTTTTCATTCATGTTTTTCATTTAAAATACCTCCGGCATCTATTTGTACTTTAATAACGTCACAACGGTACGGCCTTTTTTCGTCTGACCGCCCGCAGTTTCAAATTTGAATTTTCCAATACCTCGCACGGAAATGATCTCTCCGTCTTTTAACGTCCTGGATACATTCGTAATGACCTGTCCATTTACAAACACTTTCTCTGATTCAATATATGCAGATGCTTTTGTCCTTGATAATCGTCCGCAAAGGGCTACAATACTATCCAGACGAATAGAACTGACAGTTCCCTGTATTTCTTCAAAATCAGGCTTTAAAAGCTCTCCTGTGTCTTCTATGACTTCTGCCGCAATCGAAGTACGCCGGATCATAGTCAGGTTTTCTGTCAAATACCGACTCATTTTCTTTAGTATGAATACATAAGCTGTTCCGTCTTTGATTACAATATCGCCAAGCATGGAACGCTCAATTCCCAGATTCATAATAGCACCCAGATAATCTCTGTGTGACAGTTCTTCTGCAAATTTACGATTTAACGGTTCAATCTTCACACAGTCATACGGAGGTAAACTGAGTTCTTCTTCATAAGACGGCAAGAAACAGACAACTTTCCTTTCTGACGACTCAAAGCCGCCGGAAAGAACGAACCTTACCGGCGGCAGAATACCAGAAACACTTTGGAAAATTGTCTGTTCACTTAAATTCAGAAAATCTGTATTCGTCGGAACATCACGTCTGAAACAGGTTTCGGCCAATTCCTGGATCCTCTTCCTGAGTAACTGTTCTTCTTTTTCCATAAACCCTTAAATGTGAATATTGAGTCCGGAAATATCAAGTCCACCGCCAGAAAACAGGTCCTGGAAATCACCGGAGAGCTCAACGGTCTGCGGAGTTGCGATAAAGATATAGCTGGAAATTTTCTGAAGATTGCCGTTCATGGAGTATGTAGCACCGGACGTGAAATCAATGATCCTCTGAGCTGTTTCAGTATTAATGCCCTCCATATTAAGTACAACTGCTTTACC
>JAZOVL010000302.1:0-2042 GCA_045658685.1 Pilosibacter sp. | reverse complement strand
TAATAAGTGGAAAAGAACTTCAAGATTTTTAGCCGAAATTGGAAATTGGATTCATGAAAATCAGTTATATGCTGGTCACGGTATGAGCAGCGAATTAGGTCATTTAGATGCTGCATTTCGTACCCTTCTGCTGAAACTGCGTAGTCATGTATATGGAGAAGAGCAGTTTATTATGGAAGAACGCCTAAAGGGTAATATCGTATTAAATAAAAGTGAAGGTCCTGCAAAGATATGGAAGGACGGTTTTACCCCTGTCACCTAACTCCTTATCCCTCAACGCATTGCCGATATGCGATTCCCCTGCGGCGGGGAATCGCGTTTTCATAAAACGCTGTGAGTCAGAAGGTTAGGTGACAGACGTTCCATCGCTACGCTCCGAGTATAATGGACAATCTTACCGGCTTCCTGCCCTACAGCCATAGTTCAGTTCTTCAAGAAGCATACGGGAACAGTTCTCGCCTTAGGCTGCCAATTCCTTTGCGTCTGGCTTTGTTACAGGTATGGGTGATAGATTACGATGCTGTACATGAATTCCAGTCAATCGTTTTCATCTGTTCCCTCTCAAATGAGGTGGTACATCGCTAAGGTACTCAAGTGTGTCCAGGCGGGTATTCAAAAAAATGCAGATAAAACAGTTCTGTTTGCTGATTTTTGGGTAATTTTGTACCGGAATGGAATGGTAATATTCAGATGGGATACGAGAACTTCATACTTACGGTCAATTCGTCCAGCATCATCATATTATTAGGGATGGCTGCTGTACTGCTTGCCGCTACCCGTTTTCGTGGAGAGAGCGGATATGCGGCTGCCATCATTGTCGTGCCGAATGTGCCGGTCTATCTCTACAATATGAGCCGCATGTTGGGGTGGCATGACTTTTCGCTCTTCATGTTCCCTATAAGCAGTTCTGTAAATACCTTGCTGATGCCGCTGCTCTGGCTCTTTGCCAAAAAGAATTTCGAGCCGTCATTTAAGTTAAAGCCGATACATTTACTCCACTTATTGCCAGGTTTGATATGTCTGGCACTCTGCCTGTCATTGTCACCTGAGCAGCGTCTTGCATCCATCAGACACGAAATGACAGGTGACGACACCCTGCTTGGCGATGTCAACACCATAATTATATTCTTGCAGATGGTGATTTACTTTGCCGTGATCTTCCGTTTCCTTCATAAGAAGAAAAAAGCCATCAGAGATACCGCTTCCGTTGCTGAGTGGGTGCAGAAGGAGTGGATTCCGGTCTTTGAGTATCTCTTTGCTGCACTGTTTGTCATTGTGATGGTATGCTATGCCATTTGGCCAAGAACTGATGCGTGGCTCATCCAGATATTGAACGTCATTGCAATGTTTTACCTGGTATATAACACTATCGCTCACCCTGTCATGCCGATTGTACAAGTCGTGGAAGATGAGCCTGAGACTGCGGACACCAGTGAGGTGGAGACCTCTGCCGCCCCTGCTATGGATGAGCAGCAGATGAAGGAAGTATGCGAGAAGGCTTCCCAGTACATGGCAGAATCCAAGGCCTACCTACGTCCGGACATTTCATTGGCACTCTTTGCCAGAGAGATAAACATACCACAACGGACACTCTCCCGGGCGATCAATGGAAGTTTAGGATGCAACTTCTTCGAGTTTGTGAACAGAATGCGCATAGAAGAAGCCAAACGGCTTCTGTGCGACCTGAGGACTTCTGATTTCAATATAGACAGTATATATTCCGATTGCGGTTTCCGTTCGCGCTCTACATTTTTCATGGTCTTCAAGAAAATGACAGGAATGTCCCCTGCAGCATGGCTTGAAGGTAGATAAACAAGTCCAAACATCCGATTCTTGTACTCAATTCAGTTGTAAATTCAATCTGAATTGGGTTTTATTTTATTTCTTTGTGTTAAGCAACGGTAAAAAAGAGTCGTAAACCTTCATTAATTATTTGAATTAAATGTTATCTTTGTAGGTGCTGACCGCAAGGAAAGCATATTAAGTTTGAATGCGAAGTGTGATGCTTCATTCTCTGAAAGCGAATCTGGTAAATTTACAGG
>JAZOVL010000301.1:0-4575 GCA_045658685.1 Pilosibacter sp. | reverse complement strand
TACCCCAAGCAACGTTACCGAAACCAGATACAGCAACAGTCTTGCCAGCGAGTGTGTCGTTCTCATGCTTCATAACTGCTTCTACATAGTAAACAGCGCCGAAACCTGTAGCTTCCGGACGGATTAAGGAACCACCGAAGGACATACCCTTACCTGTGATAACGCCGTTCTCGAATGCTGCACGAAGTTTTCTGTACTGACCATACATGTAACCGATCTCACGAGCGCCTACACCAAGGTCACCAGCCGGGATATCAACGTCCGGACCGATGTGACGGTATAACTCGTTCATGAAGCTCTGGCAGAATCTCATAACTTCAGCGTAGGATTTACCGTTCGGATCGAAGTCGGAACCACCCTTAGCACCACCCATCGGGAGTGTTGTTAAGGAGTTTTTGAATGTCTGCTCGAAGCCTAAGAATTTCATGATGGAAAGTGTTACGTTCGGAGCGAAACGTAAGCCACCCTTGTACGGTCCAATAGCGCCGTTGAACTGTACACGGTAACCACGGTTAACGTGAGCCTGACCATTGTCATCTACCCACGGAACGCGGAACTCGATTGTTCTCTCCGGCTCTACCATTCTCTCAAGAAGAGCAACTTTCTCATACTCCGGATGTGCATCAACGATCGGTGCTAAAGACTCTAAAACTTCTTCTACTGTCTGAAGGAATTCCGGCTCGTGTGCGTTTTTCTCTCTAACTTCAGCTAATACTCTCTCGATATACTTGCTCATTTCGCAAATACCTCCTTAAAATTTGGTTATTTATTCACCCCTGTGCGTCACTCGCACCAATAAGAGACTTAAAATACAATTCTGGGTCTTTTATTAAAAGCCAGTGTCTCAAATTAAGAATTATAAAAGGAACGTCATTGCCGGCAAAAAATTTTCTTTTGTACATATTGTTCAAAAAAATATGTATTCAAATACTTTTCATATAAAAAAGATACTTTCACCGATAGTCATGCGAAAACCCCTTCCGTTTCCCTATCCGGAAAGGCCTCGTTTTGAACCCCTTTTATATTAAGACTCATGTATTTCGCGTCTTTTATTTGACTTCATTTTAGCATAGGCTTTTGACTTTGTCAACATTCTATGGTACGATTCTGATGTGATACGATTTATCGACACGCTTGTCATTAAAAGACCCTTTATTGTCTGAAAGGAGCAGGTTCCAATATGATTAATGTCAGTATCATCAGTCCGCGAAAATCCATGGATGTCATCAACAATGCCTTGGAACATCAGGACTTCGGATGTACCTTCAAAAACTACGTATATAAGCAATTAGAAGAGATCAAGGAGATATATGAGCAGTGCAAAGACTCCAGCGACGTAATTTTCTTCTCCGGAGAGCTCGGATACTCCTATATGCTCACACATATCGATAATATTCAGGTTCCGTGCAGTTTTGTTTCTTATTCAGAAAAGGATATTTTATCCATTCTTTTAAACTTTGTGATTCGGTATCCACATATCCCACTCACCAGAATTTACATTGACTTTTTATGTCCGGTCAATGATTTTATGAATTTAAAGAAATACCTAAGTCCGAATTACATGCCCTACCTCTTCGAGAATCCGATTTACAATCATGAAACATTAAAAGAGCGGGCTGAAGAACTTTGGAATTCCGGGAAGATTGATATGATTCTAACCCGCACAACCAGCCAGTTGGAAGTCCTGAATAAATTGAAAATTCCTTATATTTATTTTATTCCTGATGCAGAGACGATCCGGGATTCTATTAAGCATGCAATTGATGCAATCCGTTTAAAACAAAAAAATCAGGCCGGGAAACTTGTCATTCTGATCAAACTGATCTACCCGGAGTATATTTCCTCTCAGGACCGTGAATTGCTGGATATCACTCTCCACAAATACTTGCTGGATTTCCGAAAGGAATTTCAGTACGATTTTGCGCTCCATACAGCTGCACACCGTTTTGAACTTTCTCTGGACAGTGATCTTTATAAAACCAGCTTTGAGCGCATTCAGGATCTGATCACTTTCCTTGATCAAACCGGTGAACTGGATTTCCGTCTCGGAGCAGGATTCGGCAAATCTCTGGGAGAGAGCCATTATCAGGCAGAACTGGCATTGCAGGAAGCAGTTAAATATGGAAAAAATGACGGCTTTATCATCCATGGTGAAGAAAGTACGCTGACTGGTCCTCTTTCTTTAACAAGAACCTTGAACTACAGCTATTCCAATACAAAAGCGCTGGCTTATTCCCAGGCCAACGGAATCAACGAGAGTAATCTGTTAAAAATTGTCGGTTTATTCCAGATGGATAAAGATACGATCATGACTGCCGCTTCCCTGTCCCAGTGGCTTAATATTACAAGCCGCAGCTGTAACCGTATTTTACAACAGTTACTAGACTCTAATTTAATCGAGGAAATCGAGCCTCAGAAACAGGAGGGAAAAGGCCGTCCGACAAGACAGTATCGATTTATTAAACAACGGTTTATTCAGACATTTTTCTAAAGCTGTTTCTTCCATAATAATATAATTTGACCATCCAGATTTCCTGTGATATAATGATTGGAATAAATTACAAGCAGGAGGAGTTGTACTTGAAAATCCACGAATCTGCAGAGAATTATTTGGAAACGATTTTATTGCTGAGTAAAAAGCAATCTTATGTGCGTTCCATCGATATTGCCAATGAACTGAATTTTTCTAAGCCAAGCGTCAGCGTTGCTATGAAAAACCTCCGTGCCAGCGGTCATATTCTTGTAGACCATGCCGGACATATCACACTAACTGAATCCGGCCAAAGTATTGCAGAGTCTATTTTGGAGCGCCACAGAGTGCTTTCTCAAATGCTGATCCGCTTAGGGGTCGATCCCGAGATTGCTTCCGAAGACGCCTGCCGTCTTGAACATGTGATCAGTAAGGAAAGTTTTGATGCGATCAAAAAACATATTGAGCAGCCTATACATAAGTAAAAGCCCCCGGGAATGGTATGGTTCCCAGGGGCTTTTTGCCGGATATCGTATTAATTTGCAGACAATGCTGCCCCCATAACGATACAGGGAGGTATGGGGGAACGGGGACATGGAAATATCCGGCTGCTAGACTTTGAGGACATCTTTTATAAATTATTTTACAAAAGTTGCAACGTGCTCAAATATAACACATTCACATTTTCTTGTCAACCGTCTTCCTTCAATTATTTTCCTTTTGCCATTTCCCTTATCCTTAAAATATCAAAGACCGAACTCCGCATTGCGAAATTCGGTCTTTTTTTATTAATATATGCTATCAAAAAACTGATAAATGAAATGGAGGGCAACTCCGATCGCCGCGCTCTCCTTTTTATACCGGCTGATTTTTAAATATCTGGTATCTGCATCAAATTTATTGTACTCTCTGATCCGAGAACTGAGCTCCATCATATGAGATTCCAGATATTCGCCCATTTCGCCTCCCAGCACCAGCTCTGTGTCATGAATCATCCGCAAATTTGAAATCGTAATTGCCAGATAATCCAGATACTCTTCCCAGATGTTCATAACAGAAGATTCTCTCTTTTCAACAAGCTGCATGAATTCGTCCAGTGCCATTCCGCTTTCTTTCTCCAATGCCTGAACAGAGCAATAAGAATCAACGCAGCCTTTCTTGCCGCAATAACACGGTCGTCCGTCCGGAACCAGGATTACATGACCAACTTCACCGGCTTTTCTGTTCTTTCCACGATGTACAGCGCCTTCTGCCTTAAGAGCACTTCCAACTGTACTGCTCAAAAACAGATAAACCGCATTCTCTCCAATATTCTCTCTCTCCGCAATCATCGCCGCATTCGCATCATTTTCAAAACAAACCGGATAAGGAACGAAACCTTCTACCATTTTCAGATTAATTCCTTCTAAGTTCAATGCGTGTGACTTGATCAAAATTTTCTCCTCCGCATTGATATTGCCCGGAAGAGCCACACCAACCCCCAGGATCATCTCCCGGTCTACTCTGGAAGTATCCAAAAATCGATCAGCATCATCAAATACTGTCTGATAATATTCGCTGGAATTCTGAAATGCACGCTTCGTTCTTCCGCGTTTTAAAACCGTACCGGCCAGATCAACTAATACATAAGAAACATGTGTGTTTGTAATATCCAATCCCAAAGAATATCCCATCCTGCCATTGATTGCCAGTGACTTGGCACGTCGTCCACCAGTTGATTCATATTCTCCGATTTCAATCAGAATCCCCTGCTCGATCAGCTCCTTTGTATACTGCAAAACCGTAGGCATACTAATCCCGAGCGCTTTCGTTAGTTCTGTTTTGGAAGCATTTTCGTTTTTAAATATATAATGAACAATTTCAGACTTTTTGTTCCCTTTTGTTTTTCCTGCTCCACGATATTCCATGTGTCACACTCTACTTTCTGCTTTTCATACAACATCTTTTTGTTTCAAGTCTTGAAACTAGTTTTCATTATAACACTTTTCTAATTTTGAGAAAAGCACTTTTTGCCTGCAGGTAAAGATTTCCTCCAGGTTTTATGGCAATTTCCCTAAAAATCTCCAATTTTAGCCCCAAAAATTTTCCTTTATCTTGCACCTTTT
>JAZOVL010000300.1:0-1948 GCA_045658685.1 Pilosibacter sp. | reverse complement strand
CGTTACATATCAAATCAGGTGGTGCGGATTCGGCAAGACAGATCAAACTTCGCCAGAAAGTATCTACCGGACAGTGGTTCTTATGGGAACAGTTTCTTTTGGCAGATGTTCGACAGCCGGTAAGTGCAGATCCTTGGGCATAGTATAAGGAGAAGAATTATGAAGTTAAGAAAGATTACATGGAAATTATTGTTATTAGGGGTTGTGCTGACTGTGGCCGGTTGCGGAAACAAAGAGGTAACAAATGATGATATCACTTTAGAGCCACAGAATTCTCTGGAAGATTTTCAGGAAGAAAAAGAAGCGCCTGATTATACAAAAGTGTACAGCAGAGTGCTTGAAGCTCATTTAAGACTCATCAAAAACGGAGGAGAAGAGGAGTTTGAAGGCTCCACAGGTGCCTGGGAAGCAGTGGCAGGACTGGGAACAGAAGAAGCTTTAAATTGCATAGGATATACCATTGAGGACATTAGCGGCGATGGAATTCCGGAATTGCTTGTGGGAGAAATTTCGGAAGAAGCTGATAGTTTTGGAACAATGATTTATGCGTTGTATAACTGTGCAAAAGGTGTACCGGAATGTACATTTGAAGGTTGGTACAGAAATGCTTATTATTGGATGGGGGACGGAAACTTTGCATACAGTGGTTCGGGTGGTGCGGCTTACAGTATGTTTGGTATGACGGCACTTTCCGAAGACGGTAGCGCCTTAGAATGGCAGGAATATTATTTTACGCACGAGAAGGACGAAAATTTTGAAGAAATCGGCTTCTATTACAACATGACGGGGGAAACTGACCCTGCTGCTTCCGAAGAATTGGATATTTCTTTAGATGAATTTTGGGACCTGGAAGCACAGATTCTGGAAAAAAGACAGTGGCTGCAGCTGACATCGTTTGCAGAAGCGACAGATATAGAACTTCCGGAGGAAGAAGCAAGTGATGAAAGCGATTTAGAGAGAGTACGCAGACAGATTACAGAAAATGGGGATATCTGTGCGGTTGGTTATCTTGGATATTTTGATGGTACTTATGAAGAACTGGGGAAATATTTTTATTATCTGGGAATTTTGCAGGAGTATGATTTCCTGAGTGATGTGGATAAAGAACATTTTATCGATCAGGAAGGCTATGAGCTTTATTTGGTGGTACCGAAAACGGAAGAATCCAGTCTGATCATCAATGATTATGCACTAAATGAAATCGAACCGGTGGAAGCAGGACCGGGTGCTGAACTGGGCAGATTTTTTGATGGACAGCCGGTGCTTTTAAGAGGAAATATCAGTGAAGTCATTCCAAACCTGTATTTTGAAGCAGAAAACCCGGATGGAACGTTCATTGCATATAATCCGAGCTTAAGTTTGCGAGACGGTTCTTTAACTAGCTTGGACGGTATTTATGATTTGACACCATATGAACCGCTGGGGATTGTCAAAGACACGATCGAAGGGGAAGATTTTTTAGGCAGCTGGAGCGTTGTGGACCCGGATAGCTATGAACATACGCTAGGCTTAAACAGCAGTGGAGATTGTTTCTATGGAATCGTTGATGATGAAGGAGCGGTTGTTGTGGTGTATTCCGGATGGTGGGAAATGGCCGGAGGAGAATTAAACCTTACCTTATGGGAAGATTATGAATCGATAGATCCGGCAATTTTCGGTACCTACCTACCGGAAATTCTTGAAACCGGAGAGTTGCGTCTGACCTGGTCTTCGGGAGATGCACTGACAACAAACATGTATTATGACGGTTACGAGGAATTTTCGCCTGCATTCTAAATGAAGGAGGAGAAAAGATGAAAATATTATATTGGCTGGTGTCGCTCCTGGCATTGGTTTGTTGTGTGGGCTGCAGTGGCCGCAAAACTGATTATGAAGGGAAATGGGTAGATACTTACGGAAACACTAGGCTGGAGATTACCGGGAACCGGTTAGTTGTAAAATACGGCGA
>JAZOVL010000299.1:0-6793 GCA_045658685.1 Pilosibacter sp. | reverse complement strand
TGAGAGGAAGGTATGCGGTCAGTTTGACTGTTATTTGAAAAAGATTGAACGTACTTTGCATGTTTCCATGATTGCAAGAAACGGTGAGATTAAAGTGATCGGTCCGGAACATGCAGTGAAGCGTGCGAAGAGTGTATTTTCGACATTGATCTCTCTTTCTAAGCGTGGAGAAGAGATAAGAGAGCAGAACGTGGATTATGCACTTGCCCTCTCTTTTGAAGGAAAGGATACGGAATTACTGGAGATTGATAAAGATATTGTGTGTCATACCATCAAGGGTAAGCCGGTAAAACCCAAAACACTGGGTCAGAAGCAGTATTTGGATCTGATCCGTAAGAAAATGATCGTATTCGGTGTGGGTCCGGCTGGTACCGGTAAAACTTATCTTGGTATGGCCATGGCTATCCAGGCATTTAAGAATGGTGAAGTAAATCGTATTATTCTTACGAGACCGGCCATCGAAGCCGGTGAAAAACTCGGCTTCCTTCCGGGTGACCTTCAGAGTAAGATTGATCCTTATTTAAGACCATTGTACGATGCGCTTTATCAGATCATGGGAGCGGAAAGCTACCTTCATAATGCAGAAAAAGGTCTGATCGAGGTTGCCCCACTTGCATATATGCGTGGACGTACCTTAGATAATGCGTTTATTATCCTGGATGAGGCGCAGAATACAACTCAGGCACAGATGAAGATGTTCCTGACACGTATCGGTTTTGGCTCTAAGGTAATTATTACCGGTGACCAATCCCAGAAGGACCTTCCATATGGAACAGTTTCCGGTCTGGATACAGCGCTTAAAATTTTAAAAGGTATTGATGATATCGGAATTTGTTACTTTACCAGCGATGATGTTGTACGTCATCCGTTGGTTCAGAAGATTGTAAAAGCATATGATGACTATGAGGCTAAAGGCAAGGAGATTGCTGCGAAGAAGCGCGAAGGCAGTTTGGAAAAAACAAACGGAAAGCCGAAGGTGAGATTTGAGCGGAGATCTGACCGAGCCGGCCGGGAAGGACGAAAGCATGACAATAACAATTGATTACGAGACCGATTTAAAACTGGAACTTCCGGTAGAAGAGATTATTCACAATGTCATTGAGGAGTCCATTGATTATGTGGAGTGTCCGTATGACTTTGAGGTGAATGTGCTCCTGACAGATAACGAAGGTATTCACCAGATCAATCTGGATATGCGTCAGATTGACAATCCGACCGATGTCCTTTCTTTCCCGATGTGTGATTTTGAGACACCGGGTGATTTTGATGCGTTAGAAGAGACACCGGAGGAGTATTTTAATCCGGATACCGGCGAGCTGATGATGGGGGATATCGTGATTTCCGTAGAAAAAGTAAAAGAACAGGCTGAGAAATACGGTCATTCAGAGACCAGAGAGCTGGCTTTTCTTGTGGCGCACAGTATGCTGCATCTTTCTGGTTATGATCATATGGAAGAGGAAGAACGGAAAGAAATGGAAGCGATGCAGAGTGAGATTCTGGAGCGGAGGGGTTACAGAAGATGATGAAAAAGAGCAAGCGGGTTATAATGGGTATTGCCGTATGCATGATGGCAGCAATGCTCAGCGGTTGTGGAAGCAATAAATATGAAGCGGTTGTTGCGACTACAGCGGCAGTGGAAACGACGGCAGAGGAAGAAACTACGAAACAGGTAGTTGTATTGGAAACTGAGCCTGAAGAAACTGCTGCTGCATTTGAAGTGCAGGAAGAACGTATCGAGGCAGATGGAAAAATTTCCAGTTATCTGACCGGAGAAATGGTTGATGTGGAGAAGGCTAACCGCAGACCAATCGCGATTATGATGAGTAACGATAAAGAAGCACTTCCACAGTATGGAATCAACCGCGCAGGTGTTGTATATGAAGCTCCGGTTGAGGGTTCTATGAACCGATATATGGCGATTATTGAAGATTATGATGATCTGGAAAGAATCGGTTCAGTTCGAAGCTGTCGTACATACTATACATACTTTGCTCGTGAGTTTGATGCAATCTACGCTCACTTCGGACAGAGTACATTTGCAGTTCCATATCTGGAAAATGTGGACAACATCAATGGTGTAGAAGGTGTTGGAGGCAATGCTTTTTTCCGCTCCAATGATAAAAAATCTCCGCATAATGCGTATGCCAGTGCATCTAAGATTAAGAAGACGATTGAAAAATTAGGTTATAGAACAGAGTATAGTGATTCTTATCAGGGACATTTCAAGTTCGCTGGTGGCACCACACAGGTGCAGCTGGATGGACAGGATGCCTATAAAGTAGTTCCGGGTTACAGTTACAACGAGCCTTGGTTTGAGTACAACGAAGAAGACGGATTGTATTATCGTTATCAGTATGGTGCAGCTCATAAGGGCAATGAAGGGCAGATCGCAGTAAAAAATATCATCATTCAGTATGCTGAGTGGGGATACTATGCAACTACAGACTATCTGAACATCAATGTTCATACAGGACGTGAAGGTTATTATATTACCAATGGTAAAGCGATTCCAGTCACATGGAAGAAGGACGGCGAATTCGGCGTGACAAGATACTATGATCTGGAAGGCAATGAAATTATATTGAACAAAGGAAAGACCTGGATCTGTGTAAATGGTACAGACAAGGTTCACAGGACGGAATTCTATGGAAAATAAGAAACGAAGCAGGGGCAAAGAGTCCAACTTTGTTGTACAGGGAAGTATTTTAGCAATCGCTTCTATCGTGGTACGAATCATTGGTATTGCTTACCGCATTCCGATGATCAATATTATCGGCGATGAAGGAATGGGATATTACGGAACTGCATTTAATGTATACAATATTGCGCTGTTGTTATCTTCATACAGCCTTCCGCTGGCTGTGTCGAAAATGGTTTCTGCAAGACTCGCGAATAAGCAGTATCGCAATGCGGATCGTATTTTCCGTGCAGCCTTGGGTTATGCAACTGTTGTCGGAGCGATCACAGCGGCTGTAATCTGGTTTGGTGCGGACTTCTTCGCCAGCAAGGTTTTCTTTATGCCTTATGCATCGTTTGCGTTGAAAACTCTGGCTCCGACTGTATGGATCATGGCATATCTTGGGGTATTCCGCGGTTATTTTCAGGGACGTGGGACCATGGTTCCGACGGCATGTTCTCAGGTGTTTGAGCAGATCATCAATGCCATCGTCAGTGTTGCGGCAGGAAGTTATCTTTTTAATGAAGCTCTGAAGGTTGAGATTTTAAAGAATGAGATTGGTACAGGTTATTCCAATGCCTGGGGCGCGGCCGGTGGTACGATCGGTACAGGTTCCGGTGCATTTACAGCCCTTCTCTTTTTATTGTTGTTATTTGCAGGATATCGGAAAACGACTGCACGCCAGATCAAAAAGGACCGTTCCGGCAATCTGGAAAGCTACGGTGAGATCACAAAAGTATTGTTTTTTACCGTTGTTCCGGTTATCGTAAGTTCTGCAATTTACAATGTAAACAGTGTGATTGACAATGGTCTGTTGGCGGCGAATTTTGCAAACCTTGGACGTGAGGCACAGTTTGCAGCAGATTGGGGTGTATATACCGGGAAGTATCATTTATTGATTAATGTACCGATGGCGGTTTCTAATGCCTTGTCTTCTTCTTTAATTCCGTCTGTTTCCAGAGCAGTGGCAGAGGGAGACCGAAAAAAGGTACGTGCGAGGATTGCGGCTGCGATTCGATTCTCCATGTTGATCGCGATTCCATCTACAGTTGGTCTGACAGTTCTTGCTGGTCCGATCAACAACCTGTTATTTTCCGGAGACAATTCTCTGGCGATCCAGATGACTCTTTATGGTTCCGCAGCAGTCGTATTCTATTCTTTATCGACGGTAACCAATGCTATCTTGCAGGGAACTGATAAGATGCATCTTCCGATTATTCATGCATTGATCGCACTGGTGCTTCATATCGGTGTACTGGAAGTGATGGCACTGGTAATGGATCTTGGTATTTACAGTATGGTATATGCAAATATCGCGTTTGCGTTGATCATGTGTGCTCTGAATCACTGGGCAATTCGCAGAACCATCGGTTATCGTCAGGAGATCAAGAAGACATTTGTGATCCCGACGATCTCAGCAGCTGTGATGGGTGTCTGTACGTTTGGTGTGTACAAGATGATCTATATGCTGCTCAAAAGCAACGCCATTGCAACACTGTTATCAATTCTTGCTGCTGTGGCAGTATACGGAGTGCTTCTGATTAAATTAAAATGTTTGAATGAAGAGGAACTTCGTCAGATGCCGGCTGGAACCAGACTTCTTGGTATTTTTAAGAAAGTTCATCTTATGTAACGATGTATAAAATAGGGAAAGAAAGCAGATACTGTTATCAAAGGAGGAATATCCTATGAGAAAATATGTATCCGGCTTTCTTTTCTTTTTTTGTTTGACAATGTTCTGTCTGATCAGTTTATTTTGGATGACAAGGGGAGGAACGCAGGGAGAAATTCAACAAGTACAGGCGACTGAAACGTATGAACCACCGTTGTTCGCGGAAAATGATAATATAATGGAGCCGGGACCAGATGAGACGCTGATACACCTTGTTTTGAATCAAGAAGAGGTGCAGCACGAAATTGTAAAAGGGAAATACTGTCTGGTTGCGGAAGAAGGATATTTGATTGTTTATGATTCTGACAAGGAAACAGTAAATCTGTTTACTCATATGCCCCTGACGGAGTTTCCGGTAAGAGAACAGGAGCGTTTGATGGAAGGAATCTGGTTTCCAACAATGGCAGAGATTTTTAGTTATCTGGAATCTTACAGTAGTTAAGTCTTGCAAATTTGAACGCTTCTCGATATACTAGACCATAATATGCGTATTTTGACGATAAAGTCATTGAGTATAGATATAGAAAATCGGGAGGAATTCCATGAAACGGGAAGGTATCATTGTCGGAGGCGGAGCAGCCGGACTTTTGGCAGCTATTACAGCTGCAGAATCCGGAGCAGCGGTAACCATATTGGAGCATATGCCGAGAGTAGGAAAGAAAATATTATCTACCGGCAACGGAAAATGCAATATGACAAATTTTCATATGACGGCGGAATGTTATCGTTCCGGTGTAGACGGAGTTCCGATGAGGGTTATTGGAAAGTTTTCTGTCGCAGATACCATTGCATTTTTTCGAAGACTTGGTGTATTAACAACGGATAGAAATGGATACGTATATCCGGCATCCGGACAGGCACAGACGGTGTTGGATGCATTGCGTGATAAAGCAGATAGTCTCGGTGTTCGCACATGTTGCGACAGTAAAGTTCTTTCTATAAATAAGAAGAAAGATGGTCGTTTTGCAGTAAAAACAGAATTACAGATTTATACGGCTGATTTTGTGATCCTGTGCGCCGGTTCTATGGCTGCAAAGACCACGGGATCAGATGGAAGTGGATATGAACTGGCTAAAGATCTGGGACATAAAATCAAGAAACCACTCCCGGCGCTTGTTCAGTTGAAGTGCAAAGGAGATTTTTTTAAAGTGATTGCAGGTGTTCGCGCAGATGCAAAGGTGTCTCTGTATAACATGGATAAAAATGGAGACAGAGGAGTTCTTCTTTCAGAAGACCAGGGGGAACTGCAGTTAACGGACTACGGTATTTCTGGTATTCCTGTGTTCCAGGTGAGCCGTTATGCTGCAGAAGCACTGGATCATAAAAAACGAGTTTTGGCAGTGATCGATTTTATGCCGGATATGACGGAAGATCAGTTATATACAGTATTGAAAGATCAGCGTAATTATCTGAAGGACCGGATGGCCGCAGATTTTATCAACGGTCTGTTCAATAAAAAGCTGGCTGCATTGTTTTTAAAATCAGCCTGGATCAAACCAGAACAGCCGGTTGCTGAGATCAACAATAAAAAGCTGGCAGAACTTTGTCGTGTGATTAAAGAGGCAGCTTTTGAAGTGACAGGAACAAACCCGTATGATAAGGCACAGATCTGCATGGGAGGTGTGGACCTTCGTGATGTGGATACAAATACGATGGAATCCAGACTGGTTCCTGGATTATACTTTGCAGGAGAAATCCTGGATGTGGATGGAATCTGCGGTGGATATAATCTGCAGTGGGCGTGGTCCAGTGGACATCTGGCGGCGATCAGTGCGACTGGAATGAAATAGAAATAAACAGGAGTTAATACATATATGATCCGAATCAATCAGCTTGCGCTGGAGGTGACGCACGGTCCCGGAGCGTTAAAGAAAAAAGCAGCGAAACTGCTGAAAATACAAGAAACGATGATCGAGAGTATTTCGATCGTACGTAGATCCATTGATGCGAGAAAGAAGGACAATCTTCTTTATAGTTATATTGTTGATGTAAAGCTTCTTGAATCAAAAAAAGAGGCTCAAATTGTAAAGAAAGCAGCGAACAATAATATTAAGATTGAAACAGAAGTTCCGTACCGATATCCGAAGCACGGAACAGAGGCGATGAAATATCGCCCGGTGATCGTTGGTGCAGGTCCGGCCGGTATGTTTGCGGCGCTCTCTCTTGCGGAAAATGGAATGGCTCCGATTCTTCTGGAGCAGGGAGATCCAGTGGAAGTGCGCGCAAAAAAGGTTGAGGAGTTCTGGAAGAATGGATTTTCTCATCTGGATGTACGTTCCAATGTACAGTTCGGCGAAGGTGGAGCCGGAACATTTTCTGACGGTAAGCTGAATACACTGGTAAAAGATGTGTCTGGAAGAAATAAGAAAGTCTTAGAGTTGTTTGTAGAAACCGGAGCGGATGAAGAAATTCTCTATGACAGCAAGCCACACATTGGTACGGAT
>JAZOVL010000298.1:0-3505 GCA_045658685.1 Pilosibacter sp. | reverse complement strand
TATGGACTTCAGACAGATGGAACAACCCTGGAGTATCCTGCATTTAAAATGGAGACTTTTTCTGCTGGAATGAAAAATCTCACATGGATTCAGACCGTTTCAGAAGATCAGTATGGTATGGAAGGTTTGATCGCTGTGGCGAAAGACAGAGGGGTTCATATATATGGAAATATTTTAGAAAAAGATAACTTGCTGTCTCATAACAGCAATTTGAAATGGTATAATGGGCATTCTGCACTATATGAAGATGGAACTGCGCTGATTGAAATCACAGAGGATGGCGAAATAGAGAGATTCTCCGGTGTTCAGCAGATAGAAGAGATGACATGGAAATCGGGAGGAGATCGTATACGATGCACCTATGTACTTCTCATGAAGGATGGAACGGTCAAACGTTATCAGCATGGACTGGATACAGAAGAGGATGCGTCAACACTTGAGAATTATGAAGAGTATGCGGATGTAGAATCCTGGACAAATGTAAAACAGCTTGTAGGTTGGAGTGACTGGCATGTAATGGGAATAAAAGAAGATGGAAGTCTCGTTTATGCAGGGAAAGAAAGTGCCTTTTACGATAATGTAGAAAATTTGAATGAAACAGGCATTCGATGCAGGCAAGTGCAGGTCAATGAAGGAACTATAGGTTTCTATCTGACAGAAGATGGAGAACTTTACAAGATTTGGAATAATGTCACCAAAAAAGAACGTGGTCTTTCGAATGCAGATGGATGGACGAATGTTGTCCAGTTCGCTCTCGGTGAAACCCATATTGTCGCATTGCAGTCAGATGGCACCGTGAAGGCGGTTGGATCCAATCATTGTGGTCAGTGTGATGTGGAAGAATGGAAGAATGTGGTATATGTGACTGTCGGTCGAAATTGTACGTTGGGAATCACTGAGAGTGGAGATTTACTGATGGCAGGTTCCTTATATTAAGTTAGGAGTTCAATATGGATATCAACAATCTCTGGTCAGGCTATGACCTGAATTCAAAAAAACAAAATAGTCGTTGTCTTGCGGTAAATACAATCCTGGAGGGTAAATATTTGGTGGGACCTGTTCTTGGCCAGGGTGGTTTTGGTATCACCTACGTGGGCTATGACCTGAATATGGAAACCAAAGTGGCCATCAAGGAATATTTCCCGGTGGAACTGGTCAGCCGTGATACTACGACTATGCACGGCGACCGCGTTCTTTCGCTCAGTGGTGAAAAGAGCGTGACCTATAAGTCAGGATTGAAGAAGTATGTGGCCGAGGCACAGAACGTGTCCCAGTTCTCCGAGATCCCGGGCGTAGTTTCTGTAAAAGACTTCTTTTACGCAAATGAGACCGCGTATATCGTTATGGAGTTCATTGACGGTATCAGCCTGAAAGATTACCTGAAGGAAAAAGGCGGAAGACTGACCGAAGACGAGACTCTGAAGATTATGAAGCCGATTCTGGAAGCGCTGGTACAGGTACATAAATCCGGCATCATTCACCGCGACATCAGCCCGGACAATATCATGCTGACCTTTGATGGAAGCGGACATAACAAAATTAAGTCGGTGAAACTGATCGACTTCGGTGCAGCCAGAATGACGGAAAAGAACGATCAGAAATCCTTGACGATTATTTTAAAACACGGCTACGCCCCGGAAGAGCAGTACAGAACCCACGGTGAACAGGGCCCATGGACGGATGTTTATGCTCTCTGTGCGGTATTGTACCGTATGCTGACCGGAGAAACTCCGGTTCCGGCTATGGACCGCATGTTCAAGGACGAGCTGAAAACACTGGAGCAGTGCGGAGCAAAGGTTAGTGCAAATACTTCCGCAGCCCTCTTAAATGGCTTGGCAGTGAAAAAAGATGATCGAATTCAGAGCGTGAAGGAACTGATTGGGGCTCTGTATGAAGGGGCAAAGATCAAGGGTTCCGGAAAGCAATCGAATCATGTGGACAATAAACAGGCATATGCGATTGCGGCAGGTGCGGCGGTTGTAGTTCTGGTAGGTGCACTGTTGTTCGGAAGTGGTGTGCTGTCCAGTAAAAAGAATGTTGAAGCGGGAGGACAGAATACGGCTGGTGAATATTCGAATGCAAATAATTCTGGTTCCGTCAATACAGAGATCGAAAATGTGATAGAAGAAGTCGCAGTTCGTCAGGAAATCGTAGAGAACGGTCATAAACGGACGATGGCGGCTGTGGACTTTATGAAGATGCTTGTGCGTGAAGACGGTACGGTTTATGCACAGGGCATGTCAGAATCCGCGCTGGAAGAAGTGGCCGATTGGACAGGCGTATGTTCTGTGACAGGAGGTAATAACTTCTGTATGGCGCTTCAGACAGATGGTACGCTTCGTGTTGTGGACGAAAGTGATATGGGAATTGCCAACGCAGAGCAGTGGAAAGATGTGATTTCCGTCGATGCATCGAATAACCATGCCATCGGCCTTTGTCTCGACGGAAGCGTCGTGAGTGTTGGAAATAACAACTGTGGTCAGTGTGAGGTTTCCCATTGGACAGAGATGCAGGCAGTAGGAGCCAATAATCAGATTACAGTAGGTGTCAAAAAGGACGGAACTGTGCTGCTGACAGGAAAAGAACAGGCGATCATTCGTGGGGAAAAAGAAGGCGATGCAGGAGAGAAAGTAATCGGTGAAGGCTGGACAGACATTGTGCAGATCGAAGTGGCTTCAAATTATGTTTACGGTTTGCAAAAAGACGGAACAGTTCTTTGCATCAATTTCGGCGGAGAAGTTTACGAGGAACAGGCTGAGGAATTCCGTGCAGCAGCAGCCAACTGGGAACCAATTGCAAGACTTTGCGATTGTAGCAATCTGCAGCCAAATGTGGTGGGAATTACAAAAAGCGGTAAGGTCGTGGCTGGAATCGGATATATTGAACGTGCAGCGGAATCCTATTTTCCTTCCTGGACGGATATTGTGGAAGTGGAAGACTTTGGCTACTGGCGTCTTCTTGCAAAAAAGAGTGACGGAACTTATATCTCGATCCCGGCAGCTGAGTTTGGAAATACTTCTGTTAATATGAAGAATCTTCAGTATGTGGGTGGTGCAGATGGTATTTTAGCAGGTTTGAATCAAAATGGAAATCTGCTTGTTTACGGAACCGGAGACGGAGACCGTATCATGGAATATGTGGACGATTGGAGAGGATTATCTCAGCTTTCTGTATCAAATAATCCAGAGTTGCACCTCAGTGCGATCACCCGGGATGGAAAATGTATCTTTTTTGGTGGTAATGATGACCTTATCAATCATCATGGAACAGAAGAGGCAGTTTTAATAAACGGAAAGAAAGCAATTCAGGTTTCCGAAGGTTCCGGTCATCGGGCTATTTTATTTGAAGATGGTACAGTAGATGCCTGGGGATATAGTGATCAACTTGGTACAGATTCTGCAACCGGAAAAACGGAAAGCGGAAGCTGCGACGTAGATGAGTGGAAAAACATAGTGGGAATTTTGGCAGGAGCTAATTGTACATTGGCTCTGACAAAAGAGGGTAC
>JAZOVL010000297.1:0-4186 GCA_045658685.1 Pilosibacter sp. | reverse complement strand
GCAGATTTTATACCGGCAATCGCATGGACTATGAACAGCGATTGGATGATATGCGAAAAGAAAAGGCAGATACAGAGAAGAAAATCAATTCTCTGGTAGACACCCTTGTAGATATGGGAGACAGCCCTGCCAAGGCTCATGTAACCAAACGAATTGAACAACTGAACCAAGAATACCAGTCCTTTGAACAGCGCATTCAGGAACTGGAAGGTCTGACTTCACAGCACGCTCTCAGCGATATTGAATTTGATCTGCTTCGTCAGTTGCTGACCATCTTCAAGGATGGCATTGATGAAATGACTGTTGAACAGAAACGTGCTGCCATTCGTACCATCGTGCGTAAGGTGGTATGGGACGGTGTTAACGCTCACGTCATTCTGTTCGGAGTCAAGGACGATGAAATCGAGTATCCGGAAATTGCTGCTGTAGCATCCGGTAATACCGAGGACGATGACGAAGCAGAGGAATTGGTGGACTTCTCTGATGTTGATTATGATATTGACGATATGGAGGATGACCGCCTGGGAAAAACTAATCCCCTCAGTGCATCAAAAACGCATTGGGGGGAGGATAGCAAATGAAATTCTAATGCTGTTCCGGGCAGGAAAAAAATATTCGAAAGAAGTTTCCATTTATGAGCCGATAGGAACAGACAAAGATGGTGAGACGGTCAGTCTCATGGACATTTTAGAATTGGAAGGCAAAGAGGCACTGGAACAGGTAATCCTGAACCAAGATATAGAGAATCTTTACAAATCCATAGAAAAGAATTTAAACGATGCAGAAAAGACCGTAATCCGGATGCGATACGGTCTTTTTGATTCGAAAGAATACACCCAGAGAGAGGTAGCAAAAGTACTAGGGATATCGAGATCTTATGTCAGCAGGATTGAAAAAAAGGCTATAGAAAAATTGAAAGAAACTTTATCATAAGAGAACAAATGTTCGGAAATGGTATTGTGTTATGAAAGGGATTATGCTACAATAGAAAAGGAACAAGTGTTCGAAGATACAGAGGAGGTGGCATCATTGCTATATCAGGAAAATATGAATATAGAAGATAAACTGAAGATATTGGCAGATGCAGCCAAATACGATGTGGCATGCACTTCCAGTGGAACATCAAGAGGAGGTAAAAAAGGTTTTCTCGGTAATGCGATAGAAAGTGGTATTTGTCACAGTTTCGCTGCAGATGGTAGATGTATTTCTTTGTTAAAAATACTGATGTCAAACTGGTGCATTTATGATTGCAAATATTGTGTAAATCGTTGCTCCAATGATGTGGTAAGAACTGCATTTTCTTCAGATGAAATCTGTGAACTGACCATGGAATTTTATCGAAGAAACTACATCGAAGGTTTGTTTTTAAGTTCTGGAATCATGGTATCGGCGGATTATACGATGGAGCGGCTTTACGAAACCATATGGAAGCTGAGGAATATTTATAAATTTCGTGGTTACGTTCATGTAAAAGCGATTCCCGGGGCAGATGCATCTCTGATAGAGAAGGTGGGTTTTCTTGCGGATCGTATGAGCATTAATCTGGAGTTACCAACAGCGGAAAGTTTAAAAAAGCTGTGTCCGGGAAAGACACGAGAGAAGATTCTGATTCCCATGAAGCAGATTCAGAATGGTATTTCGGAAAATAAACATGAGCTGGTTGTCTATAAGCGAACACCGAAGTTTGTACCGGCTGGACAGAGTACTCAGATGATCGTAGGCGCGACACCCGAAAGTGATTTTCATATGGTTTCTGTGGCTGAATCCCTATATCAGAAATTTGATTTGAAACGTGTTTTTTATTCTGCTTATGTTCCGGTTGTGCAGGATTCTATGCTTCCTGCACCAACCGGAGGTCCTCCATTATTGCGAGAACATCGTTTATATCAGGCTGATTGGTTGCTTCGATATTATGGTTTTCGGGCCTCTGAGCTGTTGTCAGAGGAACGACCGAATTTTAATGTGTTTCTGGATCCGAAGTGTGATTGGGCCGTGCGCCATTTGGACGAGTTTCCAGTAGAGGTGATGACAGCCGAATATTTGACATTACTTCGCGTGCCTGGAATCGGCATACGTTCTGCAAGAAGGATCGCAATGGCAAGGAGAAACGGAATGTTAACGTTCGAGGATTTAAAGCGTTTTGGTGTGGTATTAAAGCGTGCTATGTATTTTTTGACATGTGGTGGAAAAATGATGCATCAGTTTCGGTTTGAGGAGAACTTTATCACAAGCCAGTTGATGGGAACGGAGAAAAAAGAAACGTGGGAAATTGAAAACCAGACAAGCTTTCGTCAGCTGACATTGTTTCAGGATTGGAGACCAGACGCACTTGCAGATCCTGAGGATGGGAAAAAAGCTCTGTATGGAGAAATGTAAAAAGGAAAAAGATGGTAGTTTTTTTATGTGAGGATGGATTCGATGGTATTTTGACAGGAATATATGATGTATATGCAAGTCGTATTCCGTTACAAGAGTGTCGGTTAGAATTGCAGAATGAATATGTCCCTCAATTGTTTTCGAAGTATGTAGAGTGTCCGCTTGACAAGGAAAAATCCGAGAAGGTATCTAAAAAGATTCAGACGTTTATGTCAGAAGAAGCCTATATTCGTCTGTATCGCACCGCTCTGCATAAAAGTGCGGAGCGAGCAGACTGCATATTGCGATTTGTTGCAGTTGGTCTGCGATATGGAAGAAATGCAATCAAAATGCTGCAAGACCCTGCCGTTTACCAAATCTTTCAGATGGACCGATATGTCGGAAGAGAGGCGTTGTCACAGAAGGAGTTTGTTCGATTTGAACGGCTTCCGTCAGGGATTTACTTTAGTAGGATTGGACCGGAAAATCAAGTGTTGGAATTGATAGCCGGATATTTTGCAGACCGCATTCCCGATGAAAATTGGGTGATTTATGATGAAATACACCGGACAGCAGCAATTTATTCTGCTCAAAGCAGTTTTTGGGTGCTGAAATCGAACATGACAGAGTCAGAAATTCATCCATTGCTGGTGGGAAAGGAATCGGATTGCTATACAAAATTGTGGAGGATTTTCTTTGAAACAATTGCGATTGAGGAACGGAAAAATGAGAAATGCCAACGGAATCATTTACCGTTGCGTTATAGAAAATATATGACGGAATTTCAATAACGATATGATTGTCCGGGTTTTTTTGTGCTATAATAATACTTAGAGTGTAATCGGTTCCAAGTGGAGGTATTGCGATGAGAGAAAGAGAGTTTTTTCTTCCGTCCAGTGACGGAAAGCATAAATTAAGGTGTATGGAATGGATTCCGGACGGAACGGTAAAGGTCGTATTGCAGATTACGCACGGCATGGTTGAGCATATCGAGCGTTATCGTGAATTTTGTGTTTGGATGGCGGAGAGAGGTGTTGCCGTGATTGGACATGATCATTTGGGTCATGGTAAGAGTGTGGCAAATAGAGATGAATTTGGTTATTTTGGTCCCAAAGATGGTATGACCAATGTTGTAAAGGATATCAGGCGTGTGACTATTTATAGTAAGAAAAAATATCCGGATCATAAACGGATATTGCTTGGACATAGCATGGGATCATTTCTGGCACGTAAATATCTGTCGGTATATAAAGATGGTCCGGATGGCTTTATTCTTATGGGAACCGGAGCACCGCCGGAAGCCTTGGTTTCTGCGGGGTGTTTAATGGCCGGAAGCATGAGAAAACTGAAAGGTGAGATGTATCGCAGTGCTTTGTTGTATAAGTTGTCTCTTGGAAGTTATAATGCCAAATTTAAACCTGTTAAAACACCATATGATTGGCTGACAAGGGACGAGTCTCTTTCAAAAGATTTTGGAGAAGATGAATATTGCAAGTTTATTTTCTCTACAGCCGCTTATCAAGACTTCTTCCGTTTGATCCTGGGTGTTGCAAAAGGAGAAAAGTCAGGACATGTTCGCACAGATGCTCCAATCTTGATTATTTCAGGAGATAACGATCCAGTCGGAGATGACGGAAAAGGTGTACGAAAGGTATATGAACGGCTTCACAAGGCGGGCGTTGATCGATTAGAAATGGTACTTTACGAGGGTGCACGCCATGAAATTTTGCATGAGATCAATCGTTTGGATGTCTTTACAGATATTTACGAGTGGATCCTAGAAAATACTTGAAAGAATTAAAAAGGATATATTTGCGAGGGAGATTTTTGT
>JAZOVL010000296.1:0-1676 GCA_045658685.1 Pilosibacter sp. | reverse complement strand
GAAAACATTTGAAGAATATAAGCCATTGTCTGAAGAAGTAAGACAGTTATTGTTTGATTTTGCAGAAGGTATGAAAACTTCTGTACCATGTACTTCTTGTCAATATTGTGTAGCAGGATGTCCAAAGGGATTGGATATTCCTAAGTTAATCAGTATATACAATGAATTAAAATATATGCCGACAGTAAATGCATCCATGAGAATTGAAGCAATGGATACGGATAAACAGCCAGGGGCATGTATTTCTTGTGGAAAATGTACCAGAGTATGTCCACAGGGAATTAAAATTCCGGAAATCATGAAAGAACTTCCGGAACTTATGAAAAAACTTCCTTCTTGGGAGGAAGTGAGTCGTCTTCGTGAAGAAGCACAAGAAAGAAATCGAAAGAAATAAAATAAAAAAACCATTTTGTTCACATGAAGTGAATGAAATGGTTTTTGTTTTTGAAATAAATGCTTATTTGCATCCATTGCATGCGGCGCATGCAGTTGGAGTAGTAGCACAGCCGCCAAGTGCTGTTTCGCGAAGTTCTGCAGGAAGGCGTTTCCCTACGGTGTACATGGTATCCAGCATTTCATCAAAAGGAATGAGCTGAGGAACACCACTAAGAGCTAGTTCTGCGCCAACCAGAGCATTTGCTACACCGGTAGCATTACGGTATTGGCAAGGATATTCTACTAGTCCACCAACTGGATCACATACCAAACCTAACATATTCATAAGCACGGTAGAAGCGGCATTTAAGCATTGTTTTGGAGTGCCACCAAGAAGTTCTACTGCAGCAGATGCAGCCATAGCAGATGCAACACCTACTTCTGCCTGACAACCGCCTACAGCTCCTGCAACAGTGGCATTGCGCATTGCCAGATAGCCGATAGCACCGGCATTAAACAAAGCAGCCATAATACTGCCATCAGATAAACGATGTTCCTCCTGGAGAGAAAGAAGTAGGCCGGGAACAATTCCGGAAGATCCGGCAGTAGGCGCAGCAACAATAACTCCCATGGTAGCATTTACTTCCAAGACAGCCATGGCATAGGTCATGCCTCGGCTTAAGATATTGCCACAAATCTGTTTTCCGGCGGATAAATGATTGGCAAGAAGATGGGCTTCGCCACCAATTAATCCCCCCATGGATTTAGTTGGTTCTTTGATTGCTTTTCTTGCAGAAGCCTTCATAACATCCCACACATGTTGCATGCTTTTTTCAATTTCTGTTAATGTAGTTTCTCCTAATTCACATTCGCGTTGACGCATAACTTCAGAGATTTTAATATTGTGTTCTTCGCACAGGGCGAGTAATTCGGTTCCGTTTTTAAAATCCATCACAAGTCTCCCCCTTTTATTTCTGTACAATCATAACGTCATGAACGTTAGGGTTTTCTTTTAACATATCGGATAAATCCATAGGAAGGGCATCGTCTGATTCAACAATAGTATAGGCAATGTGTCCTTTGGCTTCTCGAAACAATCTCATAAATGCAATATTGACACCATCATCACTCAAGCATTTTGTGATGTGGGCAACGACACCGGGTTTATCCTGATGGATAACAATAGCAGCACTGTATTCACCGGTAAAATCAACTTTTACTTTGTTGATACGAACAATGCGTACTTTGCCGCCACCTAAAGATTCGCCACGTATGGTCATGGTTTGTCCAAGATCATTTGT
>JAZOVL010000295.1:0-2437 GCA_045658685.1 Pilosibacter sp. | reverse complement strand
ATGTACAATACCTGTATGTCTATCATGCGTGCAGTTGGTGATAGTGTTCGACCATTGTACTATTTGTTAATTTCATCTGTGGTAAATGTAGTGCTGGATCTGGTTTTTGTGGCAGGTTTTGGATGGGGAGCAGGAGGAGCTGCATTCGCAACCGTTCTTGCTCAGGGACTTAGCGTTTTTCTATGTCTGGTTCGTATGTACAGTGGAAAAGATTCTATAAAAATCCGACTGTCCTATTTTACGTTTGAAAAAGAAGCGATGGCTAAGATTATCCGCCAGGGACTTCCGGGTGGAATTCAGAATACGGTAAACAGCATTGGAAATATGGTAGTACAATCTTGTATCAATACATTTGGAGCTTTTGCGATTTCCGGATATGGAGCGTTTCATAAAGTCGAGGGCATTGCGTTTCTTCCGATCATGAGTATGTGTATGGCGCTTCCGACATTTGTCAGCCAGAATCTCGGCGCAGGTGAGGTTGAACGTGCGAAAAAGGGAACATTTATCGGTATTTTAATGGGCTGCGTTTTCGCAGAGTTGATGGGATTATTCCTTTACTTCCTAAGTCCATTTTTGATCAGCATATTTGTGAATTCACCGGAGGCGATCGCATACGGTGTCGGCCATGGCAAGACGGTTGCGTTTTTCTTATTCCTTCTCGGTTTTACACACTGTGCAGCAGGTGCACTGAGAGGATGCGGAAAGGCAATGATCCCGATGGTGACGCTGTTAGTTTGCTGGTGTGGCATCCGTATTCTTTATGTTACAACTGCATTGAAGTTTTTTCCGGTGTTCCAGACAATTTCATGGGCATATCCTCTCACATGGGGACTTAGTGCTGTGATCTTATTTGTATGTTTAGTTCGTATGGATTGGAAAAATGCCAGAGTATAGGAGGTATGAAAGTATGCAGAAAAAGAAATTAGGTTTTGGTATGATGAGACTGCCGATCACAGATCCGAATGATCTGGCATCTGTGGACTTAGAAAAGACAAAAGAGATGGTAGATATATTTATAGAGCGTGGATTTACATACTTTGATACTGCCTGGATGTATTGTGGCTTCAATAGTGAGAATATCGTAAGACAGGCTGTCGTGGAGCGCTATCCAAGGGAGAGTTTTACTGTTACGACCAAACTCCATGCTGCGTACTTAAAGACAAAAGAGGATCGTGACCGAATCTTCAATGAACAGTTGAAAAAAGTAGGAGTGGAGTATTTTGATTACTATTTACTTCACAATGTGGGTTCCGGTCATCATAAGATTTTTAAAGAGTTGGATTGCTTTGAGTGGCTGAAAGAAAAGAAGGCACAAGGATTGGTAAAGAGAATTTGATTTTCTTATCATGACAATGCAGAGTTTTTGGATAAACTTCTGACAGAGCATCCGGAAATGGAATTTGTACAGATTCAGCTTAACTACTTAGATTGGGACAGTGAGGGAATCCAGTCCAGACTTTGTTATGAAGTGGCAAAGAAGCATGGTGTTCCGGTCATCGTAATGGAACCGGTTAAAGGCGGTACTCTTGCGAAAGTGCCTGCAGAAGTGGAAGAAACATTTAAGAATTATGCGCCTGAAATGTCCATTCCATCCTGGGCAATTCGCTTTGCTGCCAGTCAGGACAATGTTATGATGGTTCTCAGTGGAATGAGCAACATGGAACAGGTGCTTGATAATACCGGATATATGATGGATTTCCAGCCGTTAAGTGAAGAAGAACATGCGATCATTCATAAGGCAGTAGATCAGATCAATGCCAATATTGCAGTTCCTTGTACCGCATGTTTCTATTGTACTGACGGTTGCCCGATGAACATTGCAATTCCGCGATATTTCTCCTTGTACAATACAGAGAAACAGGAAGTTGGTAAGACAGGATGGACTCCGCAGAAGGAGCTTTATAAAAATTTAAATAACAAATATGGAAAAGCAAGCGATTGTATCGAATGTGGTCAGTGTGAGGGAGTATGTCCGCAGCACCTTCCAATCATCAAACATTTAAAAGAGGTTGCAGCATATTTTGAGGTATAATAAATTCCGAAAGGATGAAAAGTAATGGAAGAGAATCAGGTTCATAAGCGCAGGGTACGCTACAAAGGTACTCATCCGCGTAAATTTGAAGAAAAGTATAAAGAAAAAAATCCAGAGAAATATGCGGATACCATTGAAAAGGTAATCAGTAAGGGAAGCACTCCGGCCGGAATGCATATTTCCATTATGGTAAAAGAAATTTTGGATTTCCTTCAGATTCAGCCAGGACAGGTTGGAATGGATGCAACACTGGGATATGGCGGACACAGTATGGAGATGATGAAATGTCTGAACGGAAATGGTCATCTTCATTCTCTCGATGTGGATCCGATTGAAATTGTTAAAACAAAAGGACGCCTGGCCTCCAAAGGTTTTGGTCCGGAGATTTTTACTGCCCATCAGATG
>JAZOVL010000294.1:0-2175 GCA_045658685.1 Pilosibacter sp. | reverse complement strand
TATATTCCAGTCGGTGATCGCATGGATTCTGTTTTTAACTGTGATGCGCAGTCTGAACCGTATGAGAAGCAGTTCCAAAGCTCCTGCCAGATCGGAGAGTGCATTAAAACGTGTGGCAAAGTCGGATCTTGGTGCTTCTGGACAGGAGGGAGAGGAATGTACGATCACATTCGGAGAAGAAAGCTTTCTGGTTGAAAGTCCGGGAATTGTACACGAATACAACTATGCCGGAGTGACACGGATCAAAGAAACAGAAGAGTTTTTTATGATATTTAAGAGTCGTCTGACGATTATTCCGGTGGAAAAAACCGGGATAGAGGGAGGATTCGTGGATGAATTGCGCGAATTCTTAGAGGAGGCATGTGGACTGGCAGTAGAAAAAACTGCACCGCTTGCCTGATCTTTTCATTAGAAGTACGGGGGAATAAGTACAATGGGAATTAAAATTAAGAAATTTGATAAGCCTCAGTCTCAGAAGCTGAAACCGATCAAGGTACAGTATTTACTGGCTGTTCCGTTGGTAGGTATTGTGAATGTATTTACAATGCTTAGCTTTTACTTTAATTCATCTACAGACGGGATGATCGGAGCAAAGGTGTTTTTTATTGTCTGTGCATTGATCGGAGCAGGGTTTGCGATCTGGTCATGGTATTGGAATGTTGTTTCTGACAGCAAACGAATTGTGGTAAATCCGATCATCGGAAGAGTAAAAGAGGTTAATTACGACAAGATCAAAAAAATCGAGGTTCACAAAAAGAAAAAACGTGACAGTATGGTGTATTATTCTATCATCGGTATGGATGACAAAGTAATCGTAAAAATCTACCCGGTGATGAAAAACAGCGGTGATCTGTTCAATCGTTTAAGTCAGATGAATATTAGAGTAGAAGAGTTGAAAGATGCTTAAAGAATGTGGTTCGAGAAATTGCGCATACTACTGATTGAGAAATCAATTAGGAGGTATGTGAGATGACGAGACTGGACTGTACTGTTTCAACATGTGTTCATAATGCGGAAAAATGTTGCTGCAAAAGCGGTATTTTTGTAGAGGGCGCAGAGGCGAGAACAAGCAGGGACACGTACTGTGGAAGTTTTGAGGAAAATAAAGGCAATTTCTTTAAAAATATTTTTAAAACACCGGAATCAAAGCTTCATGTGGAATGTGATGTGGTTAAGTGCCTTTACAACGATGATCATATGTGTCGTGCAGAGAAGATTACTATCACAGGTGATGGTGCAAGAGCCGTTGGGCAGACAGAGTGCGGAAGTTTCCGTGAATGTAATTAAAGCAAAGAAGCAATCGGACAGCCGTCTTACGTATGGCTGTCTGATTCTGCAAATAAATGAAAAAATAAAAGAAAAAACTGTTGACAAAACGTGGTGGATGCGGTAAAATGATTAAAGTTGTGAGAACAACTATTACAGGAAAGCAGGTTATCCGCCTCACCTCGGCACGAGTAAGTGACCCGGGTTCATAAACGTTGGTTATTATCATGCAGCAGCATGCGAGACCGATGCAGTTAATGAGCGGATAGTTTACTATCGGCTTTTTTGTTTTGCCAAAGGTTTTAGCACTATGAGTATGGAGGTGTACGGCCATTAGCGAGTTAATGATTAACGAACAGATTCGTGATAAAGAAGTTCGTTTGATTGGAGAAAATGGAGAGCAGCTGGGTATTATGTCTGCAAAAGATGCTTACAAATTAGCAAAGGATGCAGAGTTAGACCTGGTAAAGATTGCACCGACTGCAAAGCCGCCGGTTTGCAAGATTATCGACTACGGTAAGTACAAATATGAGATGCTCCGTAGAGAGAAAGAAGCAAAGAAGAAACAGAAAGTTATCGAGGTTAAGGAAGTTCGTCTTTCTCCGAATATCGATACTAATGACTTAAATACCAAGATCGGTTCTGCAAGAAAGTTCCTTGAGAAGGGTAATAAAGTTAAAGTAACACTTCGTTTCCGCGGTCGTGAGATTGCTCACATGAACCAGACGAAGTACATTCTGGATGATTTTGCTGAGAAGCTTTCCGATGTCGCAGTCGTAGATAAGCCTTCCAAGGTAGAAGGAAGAAGCTTAGTAATGTTTTTAACTGCAAAAAAATAGGGATAATTTCAAGGAGGAAACTACAATGCCTAAAATGAAAACAAGCAGAGCAGCTGCAAAGCGTTTCAAA
>JAZOVL010000293.1:0-1712 GCA_045658685.1 Pilosibacter sp. | reverse complement strand
CATGTTCCAGGACAAGGGACTGATTCCTTCTGAAAACCTTGCAGGAATGATGGCAGCAGCAATTCTCTCTGATACAGTTATGTTCAAGTCTCCCACTTGCACGGTGCGTGATATCCGGACTGCGGAAAGAATGGCACGCATCGCAGATATTTCTCTGGAAGAGTTGGGCAAGAAAATCTTCTCTGCATCCATTGAAGGCAAAACCGCAGAGGAACTGCTGTTTACCGATTACAAAGAGTTCCACATCGCTGGTCATGATCTGGCAGTCGCACAGGTTACCTGTGTGGATAGCGCCAATATGCTGTCCCGAAAAGAGGAACTGCTTTCTGAAATGAAGTCAGCGGCGAAAAAGAAGGGTGTTTCCCTGGTAATTCTGATGCTGACAGATGTTCTTCTGGAAGGAACCCAGTTGCTGTATGTTGGCGAAGATGATGTTATCAGCCAGGCATTTGGCGTTACGCCCAAAGAGAATGAAGTATTCCTTCCCAAGGTGATGAGCAGAAAGAAGCAGATCATTCCCAGTCTGTCTGCTTTGTGGGGTTAAAGAATGATCTAAATTCTTTAAGATCAAGAGGTAGAATATGAGTATTTACGTAATGTCGGATATCCACGGAGAAGGGGAACTGTTCCACAGGATGTTGGAAGAGATTCGTTTTTCAGATGATGATATCCTGTATATTCTGGGAGACGTGATAGACAGAGGTCCGGATGGTATTGAGCTTCTTAAAGAGATCAAAAGTCAGAAGAATATCATCATGCTTTTGGGTAATCACGAATATATGATGCTGCAATGTTATCGTGAGAAGCCTTCCGCCTTTGATTGCTTCCGATGGGGCCGTAACGGCAATGAGTTAACAATGGATGCATTTCGGAGACTGAATCTGGAAGAGCAGCAGTCCATTCTGGAGTACTTAAAAAGACTGCCGACCCATGCTGAAATCTGCATTGGTGGAATCAATTATTATCTGGTGCACGGATTTCCGGCCTCCAGTATAGAAGAGGAAGTGTGGAAACGGCCTGAACTTAACGAACGCAATCCCAAGCCAGGCTGCCGGCTTGTGATCGGTCATACGCCGGTTTTGAATCTTGTGGTACCCAGAGAACACCGACAGGCATATATACAGAAGCTGGAGCGGGAAGGCAATCACCCGCAAATACTGTTCGCCCGTGGCTTCATTGATGTTGACTGCGGATGCAGTTATTCCGAACCCACGAAGACATTGGGATGCCTCAGATTGAATGACCTGACTGAATACTATGTTTATCAAAAGCAAGATATTATTGATATAAAAATGGCGTTTCAGAAGAATGCAGTTTAGTGCATGGATTATGGAATATTGTGTATACCAAAAGACAGAAGTATATGGTAAGCTAGGATCAAACAGAGATGGCCTGACCATACTGTTCGGAATGCTTCCATTGTAAAGCGAATGCGAAAAAACAAAATTATTTTTAGCTGTGTCACGATATACCTGTGTTTCAATTGGGAATGAGATCTTAATGAGTATGGAATGAAATTTAATTCAATTTAATAAGAAGCTATAATTCTATAAAGGAGAGATACATATGGAGAATCAGTACCCCTATAAAGGCTGGCGCGGCTTCCAGGAAGGAAGCTGGGTCCACGAAATTGACTTAAGAAGCTTTATCCGTCATAACTTCACTATGTACGACGGTGACGAATCCTTCCTGGCAGGCCCCACCCAGGATAC
>JAZOVL010000292.1:0-4121 GCA_045658685.1 Pilosibacter sp. | reverse complement strand
GATTTCATCACAACTGACGCAAATTCACGTCCATCCTCGGTCCTGCTGCCCATGATCAGGCAATAACCAGCAGCCTGCGTTGTTCCGGTTTTCCCGCCGAAAACAGTTAATCCTTCCGGCGTTTCACATTTTCCGTTCATGTAGTAGTTTCCCACTCCCCATGAAGCAGTCAACGGATTTCCCTTAGAATCAAAATATGACGCATTGTACGCGTGCGCTCCGATGATGGTGCGAAACGTATTATATTTCAATGCTTCGTTGAACATTAAATATAAATCATATGCCGTTGTATAATGATCCGGATCTGTCAGTCCATTGGCATTTTTAAAGTGTGTGCCAGTTGCACCAATACGGCGGGCCTCTTCATTCATCATGGCGACAAACGCTTCAATAGAGCCGCCCACATGAACAGCGATCGCATTGGCCGCATCATTTCCAGAAGGTATCATCAATCCGTAGAGTAAGTCTTCCAGACTCATAACATCTCCCGGCTTTATACCGGCCATAGAAGACCCTGCTTCCTTAATGACCGCATCCTCTGTTACAATTACAAGATCATCTAAATTTCCGTATTTTAATGCGACAATTGCAGTCATAATCTTGGTTGTACTTGCCGGATTCATACGATTCAACGCTGATTGTTCGAATATCACTTCCGTCCCGCCGATCTCAAATACTGCAGCGGCATCCGCAGTAAGGACTGTGTCAATGTTATCATTGCCGGTCGCAACACTGACATCACTCGCAAACGGGTGCGAAAAACCGTCTGATCCAATTTCTTGAAATCGAACCAGGCGATCTTCAAATTTATATTCGTTCTCAAATGATACCGCCTTCTGGCAGCCACCAAGTACAAGCATAACTACCAGAATCACAGGAATCATTCGATATCTCATCTGAACATTTCTCTCCATTCTAAATCTCCACGATCAAGGGCTTTCACCAATAATTCTGCGGTAGCCAGATTGGTTGCCAGCGGAACATTGTGTGTATCGCAAAGCTTTACTGATTTGTTAACATCCGGCTCATGAGACTTCGGTGCCAGCGGATCACGCAGGAAAATTACAAGATCCATATCATTATTTTCAATCTGTGCTCCCATCTGCTGCTCACCCCCGAGATGACCCGGAAGATATTTATGAACCGTCAGATTGGTTACTTCTTCAATCAGTTTACCGGTTGTTCCGGTCGCATACAGATTATGCTTACATAAAATTCCCTTGTAAGCGATACAGAAATTCTGCATAAGTTTTTTCTTGGAGTCATGGGCAATAAATCCTACATTCATAATGTTTCCTCCTTAAAATTCCAGTTTGCTTGGCTGGAGTCCAACATTCAGTACAATGCCGACTCCTATATATAGGCTTACCAGTGAGCTTACGCCGTAACTGATGAACGGCAACGGAAGTCCGGTGTTGGGAAACACACCTGTCGCTACTGCAATGTTAGTAAAAGCCTGAAATCCCACAAGAGCTGCCATTCCGGTACAGATCAACTTACCGGATAAATCTCTTGCTTTTCCTGCCATCCTCAGACATTCATAAATGAACCACAGATACAGGAGCAGGACAGCCATACAACCTACAAATCCAAGCTCTTCTCCGATTACAGAGAAAATGAAATCCGTATGCTCTTCTGATAAGAAGTTTCCATTTTTAACAGAAATGGCAGTATCATTGAACAGTCCCTTACCATATAACTGACCGGAACCGATAGCCATTTCCGAATTTTTTTGCTGCAGATCCAGATCTGCATATTTTTCCGGATTAATAAAGGCTAAAATACGATTTACCTGATATGGACGTAAAAACGGTACCATATTATGCTGTGCCAAATAAACAATAAGTGTAATTCCCGGGATTCCTACTGCCAGGGCACCGATAATCCACTTATAACTGATACCAGCAATGTAAATCAGACAAAGAATAAATACCATGATCACAATACTTGTGGAGAGATCCGGCTGTTTCATAATCAACAGCAACGGAACTGCCGCCAGACCTGCGATCAAAACTAAAACCACCGGCTGGTCGATCCTTTCCTGATTCTTTTGTAAGAACCAGGAAAAGAATACGATCAGGCCGATCTTTACAAATTCGGAAGGCTGTAATCGTCCCAAAACGGGAATTTCAATCCAACGCTGGGAGCCGGTTCCGGCTCCTCCGAGCTGACCCATGACAATTACTGCAGCCAGGATTCCAATGCATGCCAGATAGATCATCACACTGAATCTTAAGATAAACCGATAGCTGATCAGGGAAAGAATAATGGCAATCATCAATCCTCCAAACAGACCGATCAACTGTCTGTTGATGTATGAACGTTCTCCATCAACTGCACTGTTAATGACCATCAATCCGACGCCATTTAAAGCCAGTACAGACAGCAGAATTTTAAAATTATAATCTCTGAAATTGTATTCGGAAAGCATTTCTAACAAATCCCCTTGGTAAGCAGAACACGAATTGGCACACTGACATAAAGAACTGGAATTTTTTCCGTTTTCTCCTGATCTTCTACTTGTGTAATCTTTATCTCTAATCCATTCGTGTCAATTTCCATGTATTTTGAAATGGCTTTTATCATATCGTCTTTGATCATTTCAAGAATCTCCGGTGTACATCCCACACGGTCTGCGATCAATACAAACTGCAGACGTTTTTTTGCTATCATACCAGAATTCTTTTTGGTCAGGAATTCAAGGAGACGAAACAATGGCTATGCTCGTTTTAAGCGTCCCGAAAATCTTGCAAAAAAACTGCGTTTCTTCTCCATATCCACAAGCGGTACCTCCTGACCAAATACACGCTTGCAAATATTAAGATAGGCCTGCCCGGATGCGGAATTCATACCAGCCAGCGGTTCTCCCTGATTGGTGGAGATCACGATCTCCTCATCGTCGGGAATCGCTCCGATCAACGGTATTCCAAGAATATCCGTCACATCTTCAATCGACATCATATCACCGCGTCTTACCATATCCATGCGTACACGGTTTACAATCAGATCGATCTTTGTAATACCTTCAGCCTCTAAAAGACCGATGATACGGTCTGCATCACGAATTGCAGACACTTCCGGAGTTGTTACCACAAACGCACGGTCTGCACCTGCAATGGCATTTTTAAATCCTTGCTCGATTCCGGCCGGACAATCTAATAGTACATAATCAAACTCTTCTCTCAAGTCATCGACCAGCTTCTGCATCTGTCCGGGAGTTACCGCAGACTTGTCCTTTGTCTGGGCCGATGGAAGTAAAAACAGGTTAGGATATCTTTTGTCTTTTATAAGGGCTTGCTTCATACGACAATTTCCCTCCACCACATCTACAAGATTGTAGACAATGCGATTTTCCAATCCCATCACCACGTCCAGGTTCCGCAAACCGATATCAGTATCGATCAGAACAACTTTGGCACCCATCATGGCAAGACCGGTTCCGACATTCGCAGAGGTTGTCGTCTTGCCTACACCCCCTTTACCGGATGTAACAACAATGACTTCACTCATAAAAATATCCTCCTGTATTCAGTTGTTATTGTGCGAATTTGCACGAGTCCATATCATGACTCTATCAGTACTATTTTACATGAAAATCCGAAATTTTTCCAGTATTAAATGAAATTTAACGAACTAAAAAAGTTCTTTTTTATCACTTCCGAACAAATTCGTCCGTTTTCTACCAGTATCATCATCGGTCCCCTTCCGAGAAGTTTACCGCTCTTCGCTTTCTGGAAATTCATGTCGGAAATCTTTACCTGATCCGGCGCCATTTCAAAAGCCACGATCACGGCATTGATATTTCCCGCTGCACCTGCATGTACAGTGCCTTTCAGGCTTCCCAGAATGATAACATTTCCTTTTGCAGTCACTCTTGCACCTTTTTCCACATCTCCAATGATGACAATGCTGGCTTCTGATTCCAGAACATCGCCTGCACGGAGCATACCTTTATAAAACTGTCCGGTCGCAGATGACAATTCCATCAGCTTTTCATTTAACGCTTTTTCACATCGTTCGATCCGTTTTGCATCTGAATCGATCAGACACATGATCTCTATGCTGGAATTCTCCGTGATCGTATTGACAATCTGAAGTTCCTCTTTTGCAGTAAGTGTTCT
>JAZOVL010000291.1:0-5383 GCA_045658685.1 Pilosibacter sp. | reverse complement strand
CATTCGTGGATTAGAATTTCCATATCCTTATCGGGCCGGACAGCGCGATCTGGTGGTATCGGTGTATAAGACCATAGCAAGAGGAAAAAAACTGTTCATTCAGGCTCCCACAGGAATCGGAAAGACACTCAGTACTGTATTTCCGTCTGTAAAAGCCATGGGCGAAGGAAAAGGGGAAAAGTTATTTTATTTGACTGCCAAGACAATTACCAGAACTGTAGCGGAGGAAGCATTTAGAATCTTGCGAAGCAAGGGGTTGGTATTTACTTCTGTGACAATCACAGCAAAGGAAAAACTTTGCCCGTTTGAAAAAGCAGAATGTAATCCGGATGCATGTCCATATGCCAAAGGACATTTTGACCGTGTCAATGAGGCTGTTTTCGATATTCTCCATCTGGAGCAGGAAATGACCAGGGAGAAAATAATAGAGTATGCAGAAAAGTATCAGGTGTGCCCGTTTGAATTCTGTCTGGATATTTCAAACTGGACAGATGGTATCATCTGTGATTATAATTATGTGTTTGATCCGAATGTGCGGCTGAAACGATACTTTGCAGATGGAAATAAGGGAGAATACCTGTTTTTGATCGATGAGGCACACAATCTGGTATCCAGAGCCAGAGAAATGTACAGTGCATCTATTGTAAAAGAAGAGGTATTGGAAGTAAAACGGATCATGAAAGGGAAATCTCCCAAGCTGGAAAAGCAGTTGGAAAAGTGCAATAAGATCCTATTAAATATGAAGAGAGAATGCGGGGAATGGGAAATCTGTGAAGATATTACAGGACTTGCAGCCAGTATTATGAGTGTATTTACAGAACTGGAGACCTTTATGGAGGATTTCCCGGATTTTGAAGGAAGAGATTCCGTTCTGAATTTTTATTTCAGCCTGAGAGATTTTCTGAATGTCTATGAGCAGTTGGACGATCATTATCGAATCTATGCGGAAAATATTGGATCCTCTTACTTTCAGGTGCGTATGCTTTGCGTCAATCCTGCCCGGATTTTGTCGCAGTGTATGGGCCAGGGAAGCAGTACGATTTTATTCTCTGCAACATTTCTTCCGATTAAATACTATAAAACACTGCTTTCTGGAAATGAAGAAGACTATGCGGTTTATGCAAATTCTCCATTTGAGGAGGAAAAACGGTTATTGATGGTGGCGTCTGATGTGAGCAGCCGTTATACAAGACGCACCGAATTCGAATTTCGGAAGGTGGCAGAATATATCCGGGCAGCAGCAGAAGGAAAGCAAGGAAATTATATGGTATTTTTCCCTTCCTATCAGTATATGGCTGAGGTGGAATCGGTTTTAGGAGACAATCCTTTGCAGGCAGACCTGATAGTGCAGGGCCAGGGAATGGGAGAAGCAGAGCGTAATGAGTTTCTTGAGGAATTTGAGCGTGAACGAGATCATTCTCTAGTGGCGTTTTGTGTTATGGGAGGTATCTTTTCGGAAGGAATCGATTTAAAAGAAGAACGTCTGATAGGTGTGATCATCGTTGGAACCGGTCTTCCGATGGTTTGTGTAGAACAGGAGATTTTAAAAGCATATTTTGATGAAACCGAAGAGAGAGGATTTGATTTTGCATATCAGTATCCGGGAATGAACAAAGTCTTACAGGCGGCGGGGCGCGTGATCCGAACTCAGGAAGATGAGGGAGTGATCTTGCTGCTGGACGATCGTTTTCTTCGACGGGAGTATTTGGAGCTGTTTCCAAGAGAGTGGGAGCATTATCATATGGTGAATCGAAACAATGTGTCACGTTGTATTGCTGATTTCTGGGAATTACGTGGAAGACAGAATTAAAAATTGGATATCCTGCTAAAACAGGATATCCATAAAATGTTTTGCGGCTTGTGAAATTGGTAGAGATTCATTGTATGCAACGACCAGTTTTCTGGCAGGGAGTTCTTCATTCAACTTAAGTGCAAACAGTTCATGCTCCCCCTCAGGAATACAAAAGTCCGGAACGAAGGCGATACCGAGTCCGATCCTTGCAAGGTCGATCAAAAGATCATTACTGCTGAGTTCGATTTCAGGAACCAGATCCAAATGGGACTTTTGAAAGATAGAATGCAGGAATTCACTGGTAGTACTTTTCCTATCCAACATCATGATTGGATAGTTTAACAGATCATGCAAAGAGAGTGTTTTATTTCGAAACGGAAAGTATTTGGAGTTTGCAACAAAGATATCGCGGAATTCTTTAATCGTTCGGATGTTGTTGACGTTGGAGAGTCCGGAGTTTGGAAAGTTACTGATCACAAAGTCTACCAGGCCTGTTTCTAAAATATGGGCACAATCGATAGAGGTAGAGTTGGTAACTTTAATATGAACATTTGGGTGATCTCTGTGAAATTTGTTTAAGTATGGAACCAGGAAATAACGACAGATGGTATCGCTGGCGGCAATGCGAAGCTGACCGCCGTTTAAGGTGTTAGCCTCGAGAAGCTGATTTTCGCCCTGGCGGATAAGATTCATCGCAGGTTCAATGTGCTTAAAAAGAATCTCACCTTCCGGGGTTAACTGTACACGCTTGGTACTGCGGATGAACAGACTTTGTCCCAGTTTTTTTTCCAGAACTTTAATGGATTGGCTGACTGCCGACTGGGATATATAGAGCTGTTTGGACGCTTCGGAAAAGCTTAAGGTACGGGCTACATAATAGAACACTTTATATAATTCGTAATTAACATCCATCATAAGACCTCCTTATAAAAACAAATTCATTTTATCATAGGAATTACCGTTTGAAAAGAGGGGAAATTATGCTATATTAGAAATTGGATAAGAAAAGGAGTGATTAGATATGGAAAATAAATTTGACGACTTTGAAGAAGAAGGAATGCAGACAGAAGATATTTATCGAGTATATATGGAAGAATTAGCTGCGATCAAGCCGTGTACACCGGCTGAAAATGCGGACCTTCTAGGAAAAGTGAAAGCAGGTGTGGCAGGAGCCAGAGAGCGCCTGATCGAAGGAAACCTCAGAAATGCACTGATGCACGTACAGGGTTATATCAATCGTGGTGTGCCGATGGCTGATTTGATCCAGGAAGCCAGCATGGAACTGATGATGCTCGTAGACGAAGAGTATGACGGTGGTTTCGAGAAACTTCTGGAGAGCAGGATCCGTGTACGTTTGGAGGAAGTGATCAATGAGCAGGCTTCCGAAAGTAATATTGAGGAAGAGATGCTTGCACGTGTAAATGTTCTTCAGGAGGTATCCAAAGAGCTGGCAGAGCGTTTTGGTCGTGAGCCGAAACTGAATGAACTTGCTGAGTATATGAAAATGACAGAAGACGAAGTGCGTGAGATCATGAAGGTAACGATGGATGCGCTGAGTCTCAGTGAAGCAAACCGAGCCTTACAGAGCTAGTTTAAACATTAGCAAAAATTATAAATAGAATTAAATATATTAATTTTACTAATCTAATCATACTGTGATAAGATAAAAGTATTCAGTATCACTATTAATAAACCAATGTGTAAAGCACACAAGGAGGAAAACACATGAGCGTAAAGCGCGTATTTGTTGAAAAGAAGCCTGTATTTGCTGTTCAGGCGAAAGAGCTCCGTTCCGAGATCGAAAGCTATCTTGGCATTTCTGGTGTTACAGGAGTTCGTGTACTGATTCGTTATGACATTGAAAACATTTCCGAGGGTACTTATGAACAGGCTCTCGCTACTATTTTCTCTGAACCGCCGGTAGACGAGGTGTTTGAAGGAACATTCCCGCACGAGGCCAATGACGCTGTATTCTCTGTAGAGTATCTTCCGGGTCAGTTCGACCAGAGAGCAGACTCTGCTGAACAGTGTGTAAAACTGTTAAATGAAACAGAAGAGCCGGTGATCAAATCTGCTACTACATATGTTATTTCCGGAGAATTAACAGCTGAACAGGTTGCTGCGATCAAATCCTTCTGTATCAACCCGGTTGACTCTCGTGAAGCGATGGAAGAGATTCCGGAGACATTAGTGACTGTGTTCGAAACACCGGCTGATGTAGCGATCTTCGAAGGCTTCGTTGGTATGAATGACGAAGAACTTGAGGCTCTTTATAAATCCTTAAATCTTGCGATGACAATTAAGGATTTCCAGCATATCCACAATTATTATAAGAACGAAGAGCATCGTGATCCGTCTGTAACAGAGATTCGTGTTCTTGATACATACTGGTCTGACCACTGCCGTCACACAACATTCTCTACAGAGCTTAAGAACATCACTTTTACAGAGGGTGATTATAAGAAGCCGATCGAAGAGACATTCTTAAAATATCTTGCAGATCATCAGGAGATGTACAAAGGCAGAGATGACAAATTTGTTTGCCTTATGGATCTTGCCTGCCTTGGTGCAAAGAAACTGCGCAAAGAGGGTAAAGTAGAAGATCTGGAGGTTTCTGAAGAGATCAATGCCTGCTCCATCGTTGTTCCGGTTGAGATCGATGGAAAGACAGAAGAGTGGCTTGTAAACTTCAAGAACGAGACTCATAACCATCCGACAGAGATCGAACCGTTCGGCGGCGCTGCCACATGTCTTGGCGGTGCGATCCGTGATCCGCTTTCCGGTCGTACTTATGTTTATCAGGCGATGCGTATCACAGGTGCAGCTGACCCGACAAAGTCCTTAAGCGAGACTATGAAGGGTAAACTTCCGCAGAGAAAGATTGTTACTGAGGCGGCTCACGGTTACAGTTCTTATGGTAACCAGATCGGTCTTGCGACAGGTTATGTAAAAGAGTTATATCATCCGGGCTACGTTGCTAAGCGAATGGAAGTTGGTGCTGTTATGGCAGCGGCTCCGAGAGCAAACGTAATCCGTGAGACATCAGATCCGGGCGATATCATCATCTTACTTGGCGGACGTACAGGCCGTGACGGTATTGGTGGTGCGACAGGTTCCTCCAAGGTTCATACAGAGGAATCCATCGAAGTTTGTGGTGCAGAGGTTCAGAAGGGTAATGCGCCGACAGAGCGTAAGATCCAGAGAATGTTCCGCAGACCGGAAGTTTCCAGATTAATTAAGAAATGTAATGACTTTGGTGCAGGCGGCGTTTCCGTAGCAATCGGTGAGCTTGCAGCAGGTCTTAATATCGACCTTGATAAAGTTCCGAAGAAGTACGCAGGTCTTGATGGTACAGAGCTCGCAATCTCTGAGTCCCAGGAGCGTATGGCAGTTGTGATTGATCCGAAGGATGTAGATGCATTCTTAGGTTATGCGGCAGAAGAAAACCTTGAGGCAGTTGCTGTTGCAGAGGTTACAGAAAGCCCGCGTCTCGTGATTAACTGGAGAGGTAAGACAATTGTTGACCTTAGCCGTGCATTCCTTGATACAAACGGTGCACATCAGGAAGCTGATGTTACATTAGAGGTTCCA
>JAZOVL010000290.1:0-2161 GCA_045658685.1 Pilosibacter sp. | reverse complement strand
GACAGCCTTGTTGAGGAACGTGGCCATCGACTTCGCAGGACATGATCTGTTAAAGAACAGAGACGGTTTAATGTGCGGTATCTGCAATGGATTCCAGGCATTAATCAAGCTTGGACTTGTTCCGTACGGTGAAATCCGCGATACTGATGAGAACTCTCCGACATTAACCTTCAACACAATCGGACGCCACCAGTCCAGAATTGTACGCGTGAGAGCTGCATCTGTTAAGTCTCCGTGGATGTCTAAGGTGAATGTGGATGATGTGTTTGCAGTTCCAATCTCTCACGGTGAGGGTAGATTCCTTGCAAACGATGCAGTTGTCGAAGAGTTAATCGCAAATGGTCAGGTCTTAACCCAGTATGTTGACCTCGAGAACAACCCGACATCTGATATCCACTTCAACCCGAACAACTCTGTTCTGGCAATTGAGGGTATTACTTCTCCTGACGGAAGAGTTCTTGGTAAGATGGGACACGCAGAGCGTATTGGAGATGGTCTCTACAAGAACTTCGATGAGAAGTTCGAGATGGGTCTCTTCCAGTCCCTTGTTGCTTATTTCAGTGAAGACTGAAATTGAATCAACACCTTTTTATGGTGTAGAGTAGTATATATTAAAGCACTTAGTGCGGGCCAGTAGATCAGTGGTAGATCGCTACATTGGCATTGTAGAGGCCGCGGATTCAATTTCCGCCTGGTCCACTGTTTTTTTATGATTTTTTTAGAAGAGCGAATGCTTTGTTTTTCAAAATAAGACAATATTCAAAGAGCTTAATTTAAATTTCTGCTGTCTTGGAATAAACAATTCAAAATCAGGTATGGAAGGACACGGCCAGATGCCCTTCCAATTTCATCTTAAACCACTCAATTGGTTTTCCCATATGAGAGGGTTTAGGGCGAAACATCGACCCGTTATTTCTATAGAACGTATTAGTATAAATAATCTGTGCCTTGTTCTGTATCTTTTTTACCGAGGAATACAAATCAAGAGATATGATAGAGATCTTTTCCACTGTATCAGGTGAGTTCTGTACAGAGGAGACGATTAAACCCGGATGCTGGGTCAGGCTTGTTTTTCCGACCGATGATGAGTTAAATTATGTGTGCGGGAAGCTTGGTTTAGACAAGTATGATTTGAAGATACTGCTTGATGAAGAGGAGCTTCCCCGTCTTGAAATTGAGGATGATTATACTCTGATTCTTGTTGATACTCCGTACAAGAGTGATGCAGAAGATATTACATCTTACCAGACAGTTCCTGCCGGTTTTGTTTTGATGAAGGATTATATTGTGACTATTTCGCTTCGGATAAACCCTGTTCTCGATGCTTTTGCGGGCGGTAAGTATAAGAACCTGTCAACAGAGAGACGCGAGAGATTTCTGCTTCGGTTTTTGTATGCGAATGCTGGTCTTTTTGTTCAGAATCTGCGTCTGATTGATAAAAGGACGGTTCAGATTGAGAAGCATCTGAAAAGAGCCACGAGAAACGAGGAGCTTTTTCAGATGCTGAATCTTTCAAAGTCTCTTGTCTATATTACAAATTCTCTAAAAGGGAATACTGCTGTTCTTGAGAAGCTGTCTCGTTCTCCTTCGGCATTTCGCAGTTTAAGCGATGATGATGTTGAACTATTGGATGATACGATTATTGAAAACAGGCAGGCTTATGAGATGGCGGGGAATTATTCGGAGACTATTTCTTCTACGATGTCGACTTTTGCATCGATTATTAACAATAATGTAAATGATATTATGCGGATTTTTACTTTCGCAACAGTTCTTCTTGCAGTGCCTACTCTTATTGCCGGATTTTTCGGGATGAATGTGGCAGTGCCTCTGACTGGAAATCCATGGGCTTTCTGGATTATTCTTGTGGCTTCTCTTGGACTTTCTGCGTTTTCGATGATTTTTATTTACGCGAAGTTTATGCGGGGAAATTAGCTTTTCTTATGAGGATGTCAGCTAAGGCTTCTTCTGCTCCAATCGGTTCTCCGGTGTATGTGAGGGTGATTATTTTTCCATCCTTTTCGATGTTTTTTGTTTCTCCAATTTTTATGTCTAAGAGGTTTGGAATTGTTTTTTCTGTGTGTGTTCCGGATGAGAGGAGCATTGGGACGACTGATATTGTATCTGATTTTTGTAAGAGGAGGTCAAGTCCTTCTTTTAC
>JAZOVL010000289.1:0-1850 GCA_045658685.1 Pilosibacter sp. | reverse complement strand
CATAGTCATTCCTCCATTTTTAAATGTACACGATAAATACTTCTTATATAAAAGTATATCAAGATTTGAAGGACATGTCTATGTGAGTTTATATTTTGTTTCTGCTTCGATTATAGAAAATATTGTGCAAAATAATGAGGTTATTAATTGCCAAAAATCGGAAAATAAACTATACTTAAATGAGGAGTCTGAGATTGTAGGGGGCAAGATCAGACTTTGTAGATAAGATGATGGTATATATTTTTAAGGAGGAAACACCGAATGAGTTATCAGGTATCCGAATGCATTCAGACAAAGTTAAACACATTAACAGGAAACGAAGCAGTACAGAAGGCATTGAATTTCATGGCTGAGGATCATGAAACAATTGTTGAGAAGCAGTGTGAACTGGCTCTGATTCCGGCACCGACAGGAAATGAAGCGGCGAAGGCAGCAAGAATGTTGGAAATGTTTAAAGAAGAGGGATTAGAAGACTGTCATATTGATGAATTTGGTAACTGTGTAGGTATTCGTAAAGGTACAGGCGGCGGAAAAAACGTGATTATCGAGGGTCACATGGACACTGTATTTCCACTTGACACAAAGCTTGAGATCATCAAAGAAGACGGCTGGATCAAATGTCCGGGTATTACAGACGATACAAGAGGTTGTGCGGTTGTGATTTCTGTTGTTCGCGCATTAAATGCGGCAGGCATCCAGACAAAGGGTGATATCCATGTGGTTGGCACTGTAAAAGAAGAGGGTACAGGTGCATTAATGGGTATGAAATACTATGTAGATCACCATCCGGAATTAGATGCAAGCATTTCTGTAGATGGTCCGTTTATCACAGGTATTACATATGAAGCAACCGGTATCCAGACTTATGAAGTGACATTCCATGGAATCGGTGGTCATGCATGTGCAATGTTCGGTAAAGTTGCAAATCCAATTCATGCGGCAGGCAGAGCAATCGCAAAGATTTCTGAATTCCAGGTACCGTCTGAGCCGATGACAACATTTGCTGTAACAAACTTAGTGGCAGGAAGTTATGAAGCTGTACATGCAATCGTTCCGGCTGCAACTATCCGCTTTAACTTCCGTTCCAACTCTCAGGTGGAACTTGAAAAATTACGTGAGCGTATTTTTGCAGCGATTGAAGAAGCTTGTAAAGAAGAGACAGATCGTTGGGGACAGGATACAATCACATATACAGTAAAACATATCTGTGATGTAAATGCAGGAAATCAGGATCCTCATGCTTCAATCGTAGAAGGTGCAATGGCAGTTTCCAGATACCTTGGTGCAGATCCGGAACTTGGTAATGGTGGTTCCACAAACTGTAACCGTGCATTAGAAGCCGGACTTCCGGCAGTATGTCTCGGTATGGGTGATGGTTACGATTCGCTGTGTCATACTCTGGATGAGAGATTTGATCCGGATGGTGCATACTTAGGCGCTCAGCAGACAATGCTTCTTGCTCTTCTCTGTGCAGGAACAGAAGAAGTTGAGACAATCATTGAATAAATTTCTCATTTCATGAGAACATAAATTATAGAAAGAAAAATTCCATCCGCCGGATACGGCGGGTGGGATTTTTTACTCGTAAGGTTGGGAAAAGCTGAATTGTTCGAAGTGTGAAAACAATTTGAAAATTTTCGAAAAAAGGTGTTGACTTTTGTCGAAGGTAGTGCTAAGATATGCCTTGTCCTTGAGAGACAGGGACAAACGAATCGAACACAGAGCGTCCTTTGAGACAGCGTGAGAGATTCGAAAAAACTTTTTAAAAAAAGTTGTTGACAAGCGAAACGAGCTGTGATATAGTAAACAAGCTGTCGCTGAGACGACAACAAAGAACCTTGAAAACTGAA
>JAZOVL010000288.1:0-4285 GCA_045658685.1 Pilosibacter sp. | reverse complement strand
TCACTGCCGGACTCGAAAATCTGTCTGCCGATTGCTGCATAGAGTCTTGTGATTGTCTCTTTCTCTGTGTTGATCTGGGACTTAATCTGAACAGTCTCACCGATCTCTTTTGTCTTCTGAGCTACAGTCTGACCAGTTACCTTAATACTGCGTGTTAAATCATTAAAAAATGCCATAATTACTAATCCCCTTTCGCGATACTGTATTATCGTAACAGATAAAATTCTGTTACATCAACTTAAGTTTAGCGAATTATAAGCATAAAGTCAATTATTTTTCGATGGGAATATTAAGTCCATAATTTACATTCTTAGATAAACGATTATCATAGTCGTAAGCATCTTTCACAAACTGTGGAATTTGATCCGCCGGAAAACTATATTCCACAAACTCCTGATTATTGATGCTTCTTCCCTCGTTGACATCTTTCATATATACCCGAACACTGATTCCGTACTCCATCGGCTGCAGTCGGTTCAGATGCGCCAGCTGCTGATTCACGATAGAATTCAATACCAATTCCATACACTCTACGGATTCCATTGTTCCATCATTTTCTAACGTAATGGTGCGAATCCCGTCTTCCGCCGATACCGGAACCGGATAAACAGACGCGGAATCCATCATTACTTCCACACGCTCTTCATAATAAGAAACCGGAGCATCGTAATACGCGTTATCATCGGTATAATAATCGCTCATGATTTCAATACGTAACACATCTTCCACATCCAATGGTCCAAGATCATCAATTCCGGCTTCCGCCAACAGACTTAATGTCTTCTTAAAAGAAGGATATACAGGGAAGAAATTGACAATACGCATGTCCTCTAATCGGAAATCACCCGTGTAATTCGGATTTCTGTCATGACTGATAAAACGGATATAGTCGTGCTCGGCCAGTGTCAGGAAACGTAAGGAAGTTACAGGAGTTTCCTTCGAACGTTCTTCCAGAGTCAACGCTGTCATTTCTTCTTTATAAGTTTCCAGTATCTGGGCACGCATAGCCTCATCTGCATTTACTTCCTGAATTCTGGAATTATGAATTTCATAGATGCCGGTAATATTGTCAATATCGTAAGATAATACCGGGTTAGTTCCCTTTTTATATTCCGGATTTTCATACATACGATCAAAAATATCTCGATTCTCAGTCACATTAACGTGGTAATTTCGGAATACGGTTCTTCCGTTTGTAAGTTTATAACCAACTTCCAGGGTCGTCCAGAAGCCCGGAGCATTTACATGATCCACATTCACATATCGATCTTCTTTTTCTTGTTCCGCCTGCAGGATTCCCGCATCCGCCAGCTTTGCAACCACTTCATAATCGGTAAATGTCATATTGTCTACCGCATAATCATTCATCATCATATAGCGCCAGCTATGTTGTGTCCTTCCATTAGACTCATAATAATAAGGAAGACCATAGTCCTGTGCATCTTGAAGGCTGTGTGCAAAAACAGAAGCTGATTCAAATTCTTTTTCTGTCGGCTTATAGCTGTCATATCCGGTCAGATCAAACCGGAACACTGCAATAACTGCCAAAGCCAATACTGCAGAAAGACCCATATGGTGCAGATTCGCAAACAGTTTCGCAAATTCAAAATGATAAATAATCTCAACAATCGCATGTGTTACTACAAGTCCCATCACAAATCCAAAGACTGCCCACGGAATGCTGTAATAAATATTCCAGAATAAAAGGGACATAGCAATGGTAATCGGAACCACAAGAAGAATTTTGATCGGTGCCTTTGTAACTTGAAATGCCATGGCTTTTCCGGCTGACTCGGACGGTCGTTTTTTATAAAGGATCAAAGCAATCCCTGTCATAAGCAATCCAACCACAAACATGATACCCACAGAGTCCATCAACTGTCCGTATGTTTCAAACTCCATCTCCACGTCTTCTACTACAACACTGATATAGTAAGAAAACGGAGAACCGTTTATCATCATCTGATCCACGTGAATGCCTCTCAGATTGATGGTATGAAAGAACAGATACATTAATCCCTGAACCAGAGCAATGATCGCCGGAATATACGCAAACAACACCATTCCACCAAGGATGGAGATGAAAAAGTTTCCGGTAAGCATGACTGCGATGACCATTAAAGCGTAATTGATCAAATAACCGCCTGCATGTACAGCAAAGGACAGGAATCCGGTTGATAACAGAAGAGAAATCTCCAGACCGTTAATCGAAAGAACTCCGACTGTCAGCAACATATTGACTAGATACATACTCCATATAATCACAATTCCGTTTATATATTTTGCAGCAAAGATCATCTCTCGTTTTACCGGAATGCTATGATAAAAATCCACCTGTTTTCTGGAATGAAGATATAGAAATCCAGTCAGAGCCATAATGATTGCTGCAGCAAGCACAGAAGCTATATTCAACACATTTTCCAGACCAATGGTGGTTCCAACGATATCCAGAAGTTCTTCTGCATATCTGCTTTCTGCTGTAATACCATCTCCGAATGTAGTACCGTTTGTAAGCCATCTCTCATATGTCTGCTGCAGATTGCTGATACTCATTGCTGCATTAACCGGCATCCAGAAGAAAAATGACAGGAAAGCCAGACTGACAGCCCATAATTTTCGTTTCAAATCTTCTCGCATCAATTTAAAAAATAAGTTTCTTGATGTCATAACCTGCCACCTCCGTTTCACTAATAAAGATTTCTTCCAGAGACAGTGGAATCATCTCAAAGAAAAGCGGCTCATAAGACATCATAATCGCCTCTATCTCATCTCTGGTTCCCCGTACTGTAATTGTTGCCAGACTGCCCCTATACTCAACTTTTACCTTATCCAGTTCTCGTAAATCTTCCGCTTTCATTCCAGGATTCAGTACACATTGAACTTTATGAATATTCAGTTTCATATCATCAAGCTCTTTTGAAAGAAGAATTCCACCTTTATGAAGAAGTCCTACATGGTCACATATATCTTCCAGCTCACGTAAATTATGAGATGCAATGATCGGAGTCAGGTTCCTCTCCTGCATATCATTTGCAAACAGACTTTTTACTGCCTGACGCATGACCGGATCCAATCCGTCAAACGTCTCATCGCAGAAAATATAATCTGTATTGGCACAAATTCCCAGAATGACAGAAAGCTGTTTTTTCATTCCTTTTGAAAAGGTAGAAATTTTTCTTTTTTTATCCAGATTAAATGATTCCAGTAATTTCAAACATCTTGTCTCATCGAAGGCTGGATAAATCGTCTTATTGTAAATGATCATTTCCTGCGGAGTTGCATTCGGAAAGAAAAACTGTTCATCAGAAATATAAAAGAAACGGCTCTTTACCTTCGGGTTTTCAAATACATCTTCCCCGTCAATCTGTATCGTACCTTCATCCGGCTTTAAGATACCGCTGGCCATTCTTAAAAAAGTACTCTTTCCTGCTCCATTGGTTCCGATCAGACCAAACACATATCCATCACGGATTTTCGCATTGATATGATCCACTGCCATAATATTATCAAATTTCTTTGTTAAGTTTTTCGCTTCAATCAAGATTCTCCACCTCCTGTTATTTTTTCTGCTGCCTTATACTGAATCTCAACCATCTGTTTCAACTCCTGACCTGAGATACCCAGACGAATCGCTTCATCGATGATCTCACTGACTTGGACCAGAAGTTCTTTCTTTCGATTTTCCTTCATCGCACTGCTCTCTGCAACAAAACTGCCCTTTCCTTTCACCACATAAATATATCCTCTACGCTCCAACTCAGCGTACGCACGCTGAATCGTATTCGGATTGATGGAAAGATCCATTGCAAGACTTCGCACGGAAGGCATCGGATCATTTTCTTTCAGGACACCCAGAAGCATTAACTCTTCCAGCTTTTCAATGACCTGTTCATAGATCGGTCTCCGATCCTTGTAATCCAGAATGATCATGGTCAGCCTCCTTTCCATATTCTTATAAGAATTACACTGTATTAATACTCTTAATACAGTTATTATAAAAGATAAACCCGGTACCGTCAATGAAGATACCGGGTCTTTTTCCTTACGAAATTATTAATTTATGCGCTTTCTCCTTGTTCAAACTTTCCAGGAAGAAAAATTTTCATATTATCTGACCGATGGTCCCTTATCTGTTCGATTAACAGTTTTACTGCAGTCTCCCAAACGATATCCGGAAACATTCGTACTCTGGTGTAATCCGTCCATTTAGATTCCAGTGTTTTAATATCTTCGTAGATTACAACTGCAACATCTTTGGGAATTCGAAGATTTGCCTCCTGGATCG
>JAZOVL010000287.1:0-5249 GCA_045658685.1 Pilosibacter sp. | reverse complement strand
CTGCCAACAAGTATTTGTGAGGAAGGTGAGGGAGTGTCAAAAAGCTCCCTCACAACACTTACTGCAGTCTTCCAGCCACCAATAACTCTCCGTCTTTCGTCAATCCAACCGTACAGTTGATTCCTGCATCGACCATAACGACGTCTTTCCATTCCTCAACATCACACTGTCCACAATGGTTACTGCCGGCTGCCACGACGGTTCCGTCCGGCTTTAATCCGACGATGTGTGTTTCTCCCAGTTCAATTCGGTCGATTCCGGTCCACTGTTCAGCCATATATGCGCCGGATGCGTCGTCACCTCCATACCACATCGGCTCCACAGTTCCATCATTTTTCAAAGCAGCCCATCGCCCTCCAAAATAAACAATCTGCTTCACATTTTCCAGAACTGGGGCCTCATCTAAAGTTGATACAACCGTACCATCCTCTTTTAATCCGTATAATGCATCATAAACACCGGCTATCTGCACAATATCTGTCCACTGAGATGCCTTTTGCTTTGCTCCCTCAAACCGTTCTTCCGTTCCATAGCCAGTCTGTAGAGTAGATTTTACAGTTCCATCCTCCATGAGCAGCCACCACCATACCTGTTCGATTTCAACAACCTGTTTTACTTTTGATGTTGGAAAATCTACTTCCCACAGATTGTCTATTAATGTACCATCCTCTAACAAACAAGTATATTCTGTTGCACTTATGATCTTCTGACCATAGTCTCCCTCTTTTCCCGGATACTGGTCCGCATGAGCTACACCATAATAAAGAATTTCATGGTCCTTCGTTCTTCCAATTAATCCAAACCGTTCATTCGCTCCATCTCCAAAGAGCTGAATCCATTCCAAATTCTTGAAATCCTCAATTTCTGCATTTCCATTGTTATCTAAATACTCTAAAATCGTTCCATCTTTCTGCAATCCATAAGCCACGTTGCTGTTATATGAATAACTGACTGCTAAAAGATCCTCCCAGCCCTCTATTTCTTCTGGATAATCGGTGTCTGTAAGAGTCGATGTTGGCTCCGGATGTACTATCTGTTCTAATAGATTTCCGTCCTTATCTACACCATCGGCAAACGGTATTCTAATCTGGCGCATCGTTGGAAGAGACTCAAACGGATACGCCGCATATTTCTCCGCAGAAGAAGCACGGTAACCGGCTAACATTTGCTCCGCATCTTCCTGGGAAAGAAGGCTCGCTTTATAAACATTGCCTTCCACATCCATACCGATAATATTGGCACCACTGAACCATATATTCTCTGCCTTTTCCCATCCATCCAGCTTTTCTTGGACATCCGTTCCTGCAATCATCAAAGTACCGTCTTTTGTGAGTCCGGCAATTGCCGTATATATTTCCGAAGTCAGGCATTTTATGTTTTCCCATCCTTGCACTTCTTTTAATAATTCTTCTGCATTATCTCCATAAGTTAATGTACCTGCTACAAGAACTTTCCCTTCACTCGTAACGCCAAGGCTAAAGCCACTGCCTGCACAAATCTGAACAACGTCCGACCAATGCGTCACATCACACTGGCCTCGATTATTTGATCCTGCCGCTACCACAGTTCCATCTGATTTGAGTCCCAAAGAATGCACATTTGAAGCTTTTACCGATACAATATTGTCCCATTCTTCTACATTGCACTGTCCGACAGAATTACTTCCACGTGCTACAACAGTTCCGTCAGGCTTACAAATTAGTATGTGCCTTCCACCTTTCGTATATGTAATACTATTTTGTGGATGATAAGATACAATCTGTTCTCCTAACACATCCTGCTGTTTCTTTAAATCTAAAGAAATTTCTGCTGTTTCTTCATTGTTTTTTTCCTCTGCCTGTGTTTTGGATTCCATTTCCAGGAATTCAGGATGATTTAAAACAGTTTTATCCTTTTTCCCTGATAACGCAATAAAGCCGATGACGCATACTGCTACTACAACAATAGCTCCTGTGATAAATACAGTTTTCTTCTGCTGCTTCTTAATTACAGTTTGTACCTTCGCCCCCTCATAAAGGGCTTCCATCAATTCCTGTACACTCTGAATTCGTTCGTCTTTCTTTACCGCAAGACCTTTCAAAATTGCAGTTGCTGTATTGACACTGACTTTTGCGCCACACTGCTCTATGGTTTTCAGCTCGTCCTTAAACATACGGTCCATAGCCGGTATCGGTGTTTCACCGGTTAACATACGATATAATACTGCGCAAAGAGCATAAACGTCCGTCCACGGTCCCTGTTCACCATGGGTTCTGTACTGTTCTTCCGGGGCATAGCCGTGTTTTAAAATGATAGTCAGAGATTTCTGGTCATTTTTCTCAGTCATTCTCGCTGCACCAAAGTCAATGAGTTTTACAGATTCAATTTGATTGTGTGCATCTCCATCCTTGAAGGTCAGCATGATATTATCCGGGCTGATATCACGGTGGATAATGCCGGATTTATGTATCTGAACCAGTGCTTCCAGCACAGGTTTCATAATTTTCAGAGTCTCTTCCTCAGATAATCTTCCACCTTTTTCCTTGAGGTAATCCTTCAAACTGATACCGTCAATAAATTCCATAACAATATAGGCAGTTTCATTGGCATAAAAGAAGTCTTTTACGGAAACTACACCCGGGATTTCAGAAAACTGAGACACGTTCTGAGCCTCCGCCACGTATTTTTTGAGTCCTGCCTTATAGGTCACGCTTTTTTCGCCGCTGAGGGATAATACACGGTCTCCGTGCATAGTAGTGGTATCGCGGCTGACCAGTTCCACAGGGAAGTATTCCTTGATGGCAATCTTCGCTTCCATGTTCAGGTCATAGCCCACATAAGTGATACCAAAACCACCCTGACCGAGAACGGGACCAACCAAATATTTACCTTCCAGAATCGTGTTGACTGCAAGGCATCTTGTATTCTGTTTTTTTGAATTTAAGTCATATCCTGACCAGAGATTGTTAATATCCATAATTTCCCCTTTCAACGACAATAACCCGGCCACCGGTCAATACTGTTTTTCCGTATTGACCGGCCTAGCCGGGAATTCATCTGATGGCTCATGACCATCCATATTCATATTTATCCTAACTGGAACGTATTTTCATCGTTACCGATCCAGATCACACTTCCAGGCATAAGAGCAATACTCTTCTGCTGAGGCAGCTTACTTCCATTTCCAAGGAATGTTCCGTTTGCAGAATAATCTGTCACATGATAATTACCTGTTGTTCCATTATACTGAATTACACAGTGCTTTCTGCTGATTGCCTGTCCTGTAAGAATAATATGACAGCTGTCCGCCGCACGTCCGATAATGATAGATTCACCATGTCCCACCGGAATCTGTGCGCCTGCAAACATCCCTCTCACACCTGTAACAGTTCCTGTCTGTGGAATTGCTTTTGGAGCCATCATAACAGTTTTATCCGGATCATCCGCAGAAGATGCCTGTGCTCTTGCCTTCGGAGTTGGTGCTGGAGTCGGTGTCGATACTGTACCGGCACCATTTTCCTCTTTTGCGCTCTCTACGAAATCTTTTGCCGCCGCTGATGCCTGCTGAAAACCCTTTACAGCAGCTTTTGCTGTCTTCTTGGCAACTGCCACACCTGTATCTGCCAAATTACCTGCATGAGCTTTTAATTTGTCTACTTTTTCCCGATCAATCTTAATCTTGCCATCACCGATACTTGGATCATAACCATTATTGATCTTAGCTGTCAGCTTTGACTGAGCTTTATATTCAAAAAGCATCCCTGCAATGGAAACCACATAAATGCCGCCGCCAAGAATTGCTACCATCAGAACCGTAGTAAACGGCTTTTCTACATATCCCATAACCTCTTGTGCCGCACTGGCTGCAATACCGGTAAATGCCAGATTTACATGCCAGATAATGAAAGTCGCTACATAACTTGCTCTTTTCTTGCCCATAAGCTGAATCACCAGCAATACAATATCCACAACGATGATGATCATATAAAAAATTCCATCTTCACTGCCCATGTCAGACATCACTCTTGAAAGATTAAACACCGTCAGTTTTTCCGGTAAATCTGCAATTCCCCATGCAGATGCCAACTGACTCAAAGAGGAAGTCATGCTGTGCATCTCGGCAAACGGAAATAAAAAGCATCCCAAAAGATGTAATGCCAAACCAATCAAAACGATTTTCCTAAAAATCGTTCTTGTATTCCAATAATATTTCAAATTCATACGTTTCATTTCTCCCTTACTTAGTACTCACCCGGAATCTTGCCTGCAATTAACAAGGTTCCATCTTTTTTTATACCCAATGTGTAATAATCTCCTGCCTCAATATAGGATACATCGCTCCAATCGCTGACATCACACTGACCATTGGAATTGGATCCTGCTACAAGAAGTGTTCCGTCTTTTTTCAATCCAACAGTATGTTCTGCACCGGCTGCTACTGAAACTACATCTTTCCAGCTGTAAACATTGGCATAGCCGCCGTTTCCATATCCAAGAACCTGAACCGTTCCATCCTCTTTTGTAACAACTGCATGATTACTGCCGCATGCTCCATGAACTGCTCCGGAAACACCGTCTGTATTTTCATTAAAGCTCCACACTGTTCCATCCTGCTTTATGACAGTTACGTTCCTGCCATTGTCTGAAACAGAAATCTGTTTTGCCCTCATATCAGGAATACTGCCTGCAATATCCTCGTTTCCTGCGGTCAATAAACTGCCGTCCGTCTTGATTGCCAAAGCAATTCCTTCTCCCATAGCAATTTGAGCAACATCTTTCCACGTCTCTGCATCCTTGTAATTCTCACCGATAACTGCAACCGTGCCATCGTCTCTTAGACCCATGATTCCATCTGCACTTGCAGCAAGCTGAACTATTTTTTTCCACTCAGCCGTTTTTGCAAGACCAAAATCAGCACCGGAAACACCCCAGGTGACCACTGTTCCATTTTCTTTTAATCCTGCCAGATAACCTCCCCCGGATACAACCTGTGTTAAATCTTTAAGATCTTCTTTTCCGGAAGTTCCGTAGCTGTAGATTGTACGGACAATTCCACCATCTGTTTTCATACCAAACAACGTTTCATCTGCCGCCGCAATGGCCTCCACATCAGACCAGGAATTCACCTGTTCCTGTGTTACAACACCATCACCTGCGACTGCGATGGTCTTGTTACTCCATAAGCCGGCAATATAACCCTTGCCCAACTGAATAGAAATGACCTGCTTTCTGTTTTCAGCCTCCTTCATTGCGTCTGAAACATCACCTGT
>JAZOVL010000286.1:0-2294 GCA_045658685.1 Pilosibacter sp. | reverse complement strand
AATCAAAGGAAACTGCATTTTTCTGCCGTTCAAAATCCGTATTGGTATTCTGGTAGGACAAGCGGTCAATGTATCCGGTTTTATCCTTCACAATACCGTATTGCAGAATCAACGATTTTAAATTCTGTTCAATCTGTGTTTGTTTAAACTGATGTATCTCACCTGCTATAGAGTTGAATGTGGTATTTTGGGATGTGACAAAGCTGGAGTTTTTCTCAGCCATACCATACAGATAGTTTAATACAGATGTGGCTTCTTTTTCAAAGAATGATACGACATCCATATATTCCATTCCGGAAAAATCCGGGTGCTCTTCTCCTGTGGGCAAGCTGAAGTTATCTGTATATTTTTCGATATAATAATCTTTATACGCTGATGTAATCAGCTTGATCATATTTTCTGCGTCCAGGTGTTGTGTATCCTTATTCGCGTGATACTCCACCACAAACTCCGTGGAGATATGGTACTCGGATTCATCCTGAACGCCACCTTGCACATAGGGATACACGGACAAGCATCTTTTCAGTTCTTTCACCGACACGTCATCCTTCAGACCACCCTTGATGATGGCACGTTCCAACACTTCGTCGCAGGTAATCTCCGCCATATTGTATCGTGTTCCGTTGGAATTAAGCGCCATGGATGCTTCAGAATAATTCAGGGCTATGACCACCTGAACAGACTGTTTTGCCTTAAGGTGTGCAAAAATTCCATATGAAGCCGTTAAGACCACAGCCACAACCAAAACCCACGCCTGCAGATAGTTTGCCGTTTTGAAAAGTTTCACAAACTCGCTGCGTGTTACATGCTTTGAGCGAATGTATATAACAATACACGCCATAATCAATAACACTGCAGAAACCGCAACAGGCAGTTTTTGCAATAATGATGTAACCATAACCGGATCTCCTTTCCCTGATTAATATCTGTTCACGTCAACAATCACCAGTTCCGGTTGATTATTGATTCTGAAAATTGTTTTGTTATGCAATCCCGAGCTGACAATCAAGGGACTTCCGGAAACATCATATCTACCATATATGAAGTCACCGTTTCTTTCCGGGAACAAACCGCCTTCGTGCGTGTATAAAGGTCCTAATACAGGAACACGTATCGTTCCGCCGTGGGTGTGCCCGCACAACATCACATCTCCCCAGTTTTCTGCTTGGAATTCTTCAAAAATAAAAGGCTCATGAATCGCTGTTATCTTCAGGCGATTGGGATTTTCACGGATATATTGTTCAAAGCTTTCTCCCGCATAAGACCAGAAAGAAGAAGGATTTGATGTTAAAACACCGTAAATATCCACTTCTGTTTTTCCGGCAACGATGGTATCCATTTCATTTTTCAGAACTTTAACTCCTGCAGATTCCAACGCCTTTTCCAAAGGATCTGTCATCTCTGTCAGTTTTGCAGGATCACGGTTTTCATCGGAAAATCCGAACTTTTTATCTAAGTCATCCTGATTCAGGGGCGTATCATAGAAAAGCTCTGTTTCGTTGTTTCCGTAAATATAATAAGACGGTGCCACGTCTGCCAGGGCTTTGCATAAGGAAACCGCTCTGTCTATCTGTTCAGAACCAGAATCTACAATATCGCCGGTATAGAGAATCACATCCGGGTTCAGCTTGGTGACCCGATCAATCAGCTTACTGTTTTCTTTGCCGTATCTGCTGTTGTGTAAATCGGAAATCTGAACAATCCGCACCTTGCTGTCTGCCTTGATGCTGCTGGTGCTGTAGAAATTCTCTTTGAATGAGTGATTCCCCATATAGTTCACCGCCACAACTCCGATGACCAACATAATCACCGCAAACAAAAGACTCAAAAAGAACAGCTTTAAAACCTTCAGACGTTTTTCTGTTTTTCCTGTTTTGTAAGAGGCGGAATCACTTTTTCTTTTGTATATCTTCATGCTCTTCACATATCCCACAACAGAACACACATGAAGCCATACCATTTCCTTATATTCCTTCTCGAATTCACGCAAGGATTCTACACCATAGTATCCAACCGTGATTTGCTTTTCGTCCACACTTTCAAACACGAATTTGTCTATCCAGTTTTCATATACTTCATCAGGAAGTGTTGATTTTAAATATTCTTTGATTTTTGCATCGATGTCATCGAACAGTTCCAACTCTTCCCGTTCTTCCACCGGTGTGTTATTTATCTCCATGCGTTATCTTCCTTTCCTCTTGTTCTGCACAATGCTTCTGTATAAATCGCAGGTTTGATCTGCAACATTTTCCCAGCTGTATTTCTCTAAAATAAATGCTTCGGTACCGCTTCTG
>JAZOVL010000285.1:0-3660 GCA_045658685.1 Pilosibacter sp. | reverse complement strand
GGCGAAATAGAACGAAAAAGAAAAACTCCCGTTTCGATGTTTGGAAGAAATTTCCGAAATCTTAATGGGAGTTTTTGTGTTTGTGTGATTCTGTAACTGAATTGATCTCTGCACCGATAAACAAAATACAGGTACCAAAATACAACCACAGCATCAATAGGATAACGGCGGTCAGGCTTCCGTAGGTAGGAATGTAATCTTCGAAATTACGAAAGTAAAAGGAAAAGCACCAAGAGAACAAAGTCCATCCGATTGTAGTGAACAATGCGCCGGGAACCTGTTGGAGGATGTTCTGTTTTTGATAAGGTAAAACAACATAAAATGCCAGAATGAAAAAAAACATTATGAAGGTGGAGCCGACACCGAAAAATACAAGGCTGATCGCGCAGAAACAAGTGAAGAGCAAAGTGTATCCACTGCATACCAGTCTGCGGATAAAATAATTTCTTTTCACCTCGATTCCATATGCCTTGTTTAAACCGCGTTCGATGCTGAGCATTCCTTTTGACGAAGACCATATGGCTGTCAAAGCACTGACAGAGAGCAGAGCAGCTGAGGAGGATTTTTGAACATCGTGAATAACTGTGACTGCGAGTGCATCCAGGTTATCCGGAAAAATATTGACAATTCCTTCCAACAGGTCGGACTCCTGCAACAGTGGGATCCAGTCAATCAATGACAGTAAGAGCAGAAAAAACGGAAAAGCCGCCAATATAATAAAAAATGAAGCCTGAGCTGCGTATACAGACATTTCGTCCAGTGCGTATGCATGGATGAATGCTTTTATATGGTTCAGACTGAACTTCATAACTGCCTCCTTTCGATTGTATCATATGCAGGATTCTCATGAAAAAAACAAGAATAAATTTAAAAGTTTCAGTTCTAACTTTTGACGGCACAGCATAAATATATTAACAGGCCGGAAAAACCGGGCAAGATCAATATCGAATAAAAAGGAGAAATACAATGTCAGAAAAAGGAATGGAAAATAACAAAGTAACCGTGATCGGAACGATTGCATCGGAATTTACGTTTAGTCATGCTGTTTACGGAGAAGGATTCTATCAGATGGAACTTTTAGTAAACCGTCTCAGCGAGCAGGCTGATATTATTCCGCTGTTAATTTCAGAGCGTTTGATCGATGTGAACAGAGATTATAGAGGCTGTACCATTGAAGCGACCGGACAATTCCGCTCTTATAACCGTCATGAGGGAACAAAGAATCGCCTGGTGCTTTCTGTATTTGTGCGAGAAGTGAATTTTATGGAAGAATTTACAGACTACACAAAAACAAATCAGATCTTTTTGGATGGTTACATATGTAAAGAACCGATTTACAGAAAAACACCGTTAGGCCGTGAGATTGCAGATCTTTTGGTAGCAGTTAACCGTCCTTACGGAAAATCAGACTATATTCCATGTATTTCATGGGGAAGAAATGCCAGATTTGCTTCCGGTTTTACAGTTGGCACCAGAGTCATGATCTGGGGACGTGTACAGAGCCGTGAATATACAAAAAAACTCAGCGAGACTGAGTGCGAGAAGCGTATTGCATATGAAGTATCTGTAAGTAAGCTTGAATGTATGGAATAAAATGCTTTAAAAGTTGACAATTTCGTTGATTAATGATACCATAAAAGCTGGTAAAAAGAAGAGCAGAGGTCAAGCCGACGCTACTGATGATGACGATTTAGGAGCTGACATCTTGTGTATGCCAGCTCTTTTTCAGTGTAAAGAAGAAATTATATTAGTAATGCTACATAGGAGGAAATAAAATGAGCATTTTCACAGGTGCGGGTACCGCCATCGTAACACCATTCAAAGCGAGTGGTGAAATTGATTTTAACAAATTTGAAGAACTGATCGAAGATCAGATTGCAGGAAGCATTGATTGTATCGTAGTTGCAGGTACAACAGGTGAAGCTGCCACAATGTCTGACGAAGAGCAGCTTGAGGCGATTAAATTTACATGTGATGTGGTAAAGGGCCGTGTTCCGGTTGTGGCAGGTACAGGTTCCAACAATACAGCACATGCGATTCATCTTTCTGTTGAGGCAGAAAAGTTAGGAGCAGATGGTCTTCTTTTAGTATCTCCGTATTATAACAAGGCTACTCAGAATGGTTTAAAGGCGCATTTTACAGCGATTGCAAATTCTGTAAAGATCCCGTCTATCCTTTACAATGTTCCATCCAGAACTGGTATGAACATTGCTCCGGCTACAGTTGTTGATCTTTGCAAAAATGTGGAAAACATTGTAGCGGTGAAAGAAGCGAGCGGTAACTTCTCTCAGATCGCACAGCTTATGAATCTGGCTGATGGCTGTGTAGATGTATATTCCGGTAACGATGATCAGATTGTTCCGCTTTTAGCACTTGGCGGAAAAGGTGTTATTTCCGTACTTTCCAACGTGGCACCGAAGGAGACACATGATATCTGCGAGATGTTCTTCAAGGGAGATATCGAGGGAAGCAGAAATCTCCAGTTAAAAGCCCTTCCGTTGATTGATGCGCTGTTCTGTGAGGTAAATCCGATTCCGGTAAAAGCTGCATTAAACCTTATGGGTAAGAACGTAGGTATTCCGAGACTCCCGCTTACAGAGATGGAACCGGCACATCAGGAGATGTTAAGAAGAGAACTTGTTAATTTCGGTCTTATGAAATAATATATGCGGAGGCGAATGATGGTAAAAGTAATTATGAACGGCTGCGGCGGTGCAATGGGACGTGTGATCACAGATATCATCGCAAACGATGAAGCCATTGAAATCGCAGCAGGCGTAGATATGAATACAGAGATTCAGGTTGGTTATCCTGTGTTTAAGACATTGGAAGAGTGTCCGCAGGCAGATGTTGTGATCGATTTCTCCGTTGCAAAGGCGACAGACGGCGTTCTCGCATACTGTGAGGCAACAAAGACACCGCTGGTTCTTTGCACGACAGGTCTTTCTGACGAGCAGCTTGCTGCAGTAAAAAAACTTTCTGAGACAAGCGCAGTATTACGTTCTGCCAACATGTCTGTGGGTATTAATCTTCTTTTAAAAGTATTAAAGGAAGTAGCTCCGGTACTGGCAGATGCGGGATTTGATATTGAGATCCTTGAGAAACATCACAACCGTAAGCTGGATGCGCCAAGCGGTACAGCAATCGCACTGGCAGATTCTATTAACGAGAGCCTCGACAACGCTTACCACTACAAATATGACAGGACTTCTGAACGTGTAAAACGTGACAAGAAGGAAATCGGTATCCAGGCAGTTCGCGGCGGTACAATCGTTGGCGAGCATGATATTATTTTTGCAGGCCAGGATGAAGTGATCACATTTAATCACACAGCATACTCCAGAGCAATTTTTGGTAAAGGTGCTGTTCAGGCTGCAAAGTTCCTTGCAGGTAAAGGTGCAGGTATGTATGATATGTCCGATGTGATCGGATAAGATGAATATTCTCCTTTCTGACGTACATAATAAGGTTAGAAAGGAGAATTTTTTATGGGAAAAATCAAACGTTTGGCTTTTGTCACAATGCTGATCGCTGTTGTCAGTGTTGTTGCAGCCTGTGGAAGAAATGATAACAGCGGCAGTACTTCCGAACCATATGTAAATAATGTGACAACCGGAGAATATGGAAGTACAGGAGGAAGTACAGGAGGAAGTACAGGAA
>JAZOVL010000284.1:0-7258 GCA_045658685.1 Pilosibacter sp. | reverse complement strand
TGCAACACGCAAACCATCGACCCGAAGTCCCTGACCTTCCAAACCGGCCTTTTCTCCATTCATGACTAACTCCGTCCAGTTTCCATTTTGAAAGACGGAATAATACACATCGTACTGCTCTCCAACTTGTCCGGTCAGACGCATTTTCACTGCTTCCAACGGTCGGTTCCCAGCGGAATTTCCCGCCTCAGTTGCATGCTCACTCCATTGCATCCAGCCAAACCCGCTTAGATTCACCTGATACTCGATGGTTCCTGTCATCCCTGCCGGCTGATTTTCCAGGCTGGCCCAGATTGCTGTAGCATAGGACTCCTCAGAAGCCTGCACATAATGATTGTCTTTTGTCTCTGCTGACCATCCGATTCCATTGTCATAAATCCAATAGACCGCTTTTATCTCCTCTTCCGCAAATGCCGGAAATGAGACTGCCATAGTTCCTGCCATGGCAAGCAAGCCTGCAGCCACACCGAATATAAACTTTTTAATTTTCTTTATGTACATCTTCAAGTCTCCTTTATCTCCGGTTTTTATGCCTTCATTCTATCACAGACAGCCACCATAAGACCTTACAAAAAACATACGATTTCCTAAAAGTCCATGAACAGATCATTACTGATTACGAATTACATTTACATTCAGATAGTTGAATGGAATCTCAATGCCTTCTTCATCAAATGTAAGTTTGATCTGCTCTAACAGAGAGAAACGTGCATCCCAGTAATTTTCTGTCTTTGCCCAGCCACGCACACTCAAGTTCACACTGCTTGCGCCAAGTTCTTCCACCACAACCTGAATGCCATCTTCGTTAATGATATACTCATTATTCTCCAGAATGCGTTCTGCTACCGCTTTTGCTTTTCTAAGGTCCGCACCGTAACCGATACCAACGCTTAAAACAACTTTTCGTTTTTCAACACCTGTTACATTTGTAACAACATTTGTTGTCATGTTGCTGTTAGGGATGCTGATTCTCTGATTGTCTGCTGTTACTAATGTTGTGTATACAAGACCAATAGACTCAACAACACCAGCACCATCCGGAGTAGAGATAAAATCTCCTGCTTTGAATGGTTTTAACAGAAGAACCATGACACCGCCGGCAAAGTTTGCAAGCGATTTCTCCATTGCCAGAGACAATGCCAAACCTACAGAACCGACAAGAGCAACTAAAGAAGTTACTTCAATTCCAATCTCACCGGCAACCACAAAAACCAAAACACCTATTAATACTGCATATACTAATGCATTTAAAAATCTTCGAAGTGTTGTCTCCACACCAGCCTTTTCCATGGTATGATCAAGAATATTGCGAACTTTCTTAATCACCTTTAAACCGATGAATAAGATAAGCAGAGCTGTCACAATATTCATACCGGCTCCAAATAACCAGCTGGTAGCTTCATCAAAAAGTTTTTCGAACATATCTGTTCTCCTTCCATATTCCTATTTTTTCTTCATAAGTTTCCCAACTTTTTCTGAGATTTTATCCAAAACAATTCCCAGGTTTCCGCTTGTTTCTGACTTTGGTTCCAAGGACTTCTCCACATCAGTCACCTTTGCGCTTACTTCCGGAGTTCCTGCAAATACACAAACACTCATCGGCGCCAAACAGATCGTGATAGAATTCTCCCTGTTATCTTTTTCTATCGGGCAGGATATCTTTACCTGCGTATTGATCTGACCTCTTCCACCGAACTCTGCTGCATCACTGTTGAGAATTTCCTTGTAGACTCCTGCAAACGGTACTCCTAAACGGAATTCCTCATGTAAAACCGGAGCAAAGTTGCATACAAACACCAGTGTTTCTTCCTGTTTTTTAGATCTTCGTATAAAAACAATGATATTGTCCTTGTCAGACGTACAGTTGATCCACTCAAAACCTTCCGGTTCATAATCTCGCTCGTAAAGCGCAGACTGTGTTGTATACAAATGGTTGAGCGCCTTTGTAAACATTTGTAACTCTACATGATTCTTCCTCTTTGTCAGGTTCCAATCCAAGGCACTTTTCTCATTCCATTCGATCGTCTGACCAAACTCCTGTCCCATAAACAGATGTTTTTTACCCGGATGACCAAACAAATATCCATAAACGGTCCTTAAGTTCGCAAACTTCTCCTCCGGTGATGCTCCCGGCATTTTAGAAAGCATAGAATCTTTCCCATGCACAACCTCCGCATGAGAAAATCCCTGTACATAATCTTCACTGTATGCATACAGCATACCGAGGGTCAGATCCCCATAATGCAGATGTCTGTCCCGTGGATCACATTTCACATAACGAAGGAAATCATTTTGCCATCCGGAATTCCACTTATAATCAAAGCCCAGTCCTTCCTCTTTCAGGTCTCCGGTGATCCTCGGCCACGCAGTCGATTCCTCTGCGATCATCATTGCGCCATGCACTTCTCTATGGAAAATCGAATTCAAATGTTTGATAAACTCCACCGCATCCAGATTTTCATGACCGCCATACATATTGGCGACCCATCCTCCGGAAGCTTTTCCGTAATCCAGATAGAGCATGGAATCTACCGATGCCGCGCGGATTCCGTCCACATGAAACTCCTTTGCCCAGTAAAGAGCATTGGAAATGAGGAAATTGGACACCTGCGGTCTCCCGTAGTTATAGACCAGAGTTCCCATTTCTGGATTTTCGCCCTGACGTGGATCCAAATGCTCGTACAGACACGTTCCATCAAACATTGCCAGACCATGGGCGTCTTTTGGAAAATGCGACGGATTCCAGTCCAGAATCACACCAATCCCTTCTTGGTGCATATGATCTACAAATGCTTTCCATTCATCCGGAGTTCCGTAACGGCTGGTCGGTGCATAATATCCGGTAACCTGATATCCCCAGGACGCATCCAGCGGATGTTCCATGATCGGCATCAGTTCCACGTGAGTAAAACCAATCTCTTTCACATAGGAAGCAATCGATTCTGCCAGTTCTTGATAAGAGCAAAACTGACTTCCGCTGACCACGTTTCCTTCCGTATCCAATTCCGGTGTTTTCTGCATCCAGGAGCCCAGATGAACCTCATAAATGGACAGCGGCTTTTCTTTCTGTGAACACTCCACCCGCTTGTCCATCCATTCCTGGTCATTCCACACATACTGCTTTCCATCCCATACCACTGAAGCAGTGGCAGGGCGTAATTCTGAGCAGAACGCATATGGATCACTCTTTACCATCAGCTCTGCCTTCGAAGTTTTTATCTCGAATTTATATTTTGTTCCAGGTTTTAATCCTGGAATGAAAAGTTCGTAGATTCCAGACTTTTCCAGTTTTTTCATCTGGTGGCGTTTCCCGTTCCAGTAATTGAAATCACCGACCACGCTCACACGCATGGCATTGGGAGCCCACACAGCAAAATGAACACCGTCGACACCGTCAAGTGTCATCGGATGTGCACCCATTTTTTCGTAGGACTTATAAAATGTACCGGCTTCAAATTTTCGCAAGTCTTCTTCTGTGAACAGTGAACCAAACCGGTAAGAATACGGATCCTCTATCTCTTCCGTATCTCCATTGGCATACTCTGCCAGAAATTGATACGGAACCATTAGTTTCTGATCCATGAGGATCATCGCAAAAAATCCTTCCGCATCGACACGTTCCATTGGATATACGGTATCCTTGACGCGAATGGACACATGTTTTGCATCCGGAAGATATGCCGCATACATCATGCCGACTTTCTCCGGATGTGCACCCAGAATCCTCTCCGGATTCTGGCACACGGAATTCTCCAGTTTTTTTATCTGTTCCAGGTCGATCAGTTCACGCAAAACCTTATCCATATTCTGTTACCCCCAATAATCAGAATTGTTTCAGTTCCCAGTCGGAACTATTCTATCATCTTCCCTTTTCGGTGACAAGCAAAATCAATCAACATCAAATCGACTACGCGACCGTAAGACTGCACGCCGTGCACCTGTCCATTGGCCTTTAAGTATGCATCATTCACTTTTTCCTGCACTTCTGCCACTTCTCCTTCGTACCGATTCCAAAATGCGGAATTTTTCTCCAGATCTGCAATGACAGATTCCGCAAGCATCGCGTGAATTTGGTTATAAGCCTCATAATCTCTCTTTGCCAGAGCATTTCCGGCGTAAATCCAGCCAAGCAAATATCCGCTGTAACGATAATCTGCATCTTCCGAATCCAGACAAGCCAGATATCCGATAAAATTTGCTTCATCCTCACGCATAAATCCGCGCAGATGGGACAGTTCATGGCAGATGGTATGCGGAATGTTATATGCAGCCATATCATTGTTATAATTTGCCTCAATGGTAAACGGAGAATACACACCGCTGCACTGCTGCACCGATAAAATCCAGGAAATGGCCACCGGCTTCGGCTGTGGATAATATCCCCCAAGGGACGGATACCGCTCCGCCAGACGTTTCATGGCCGCCACGCCCTTTTTCCGGACATTCTCGTAATTCCCCTCTGACTGTTCCAGCTCAATCCGAGCCTGATTGACTTTCTCCGTCAGCCACAAACACAGTTCTTTTAGATTACGCTCCGGTTCCGCCACCGGTCCATCCAATTGTGCTATATAATAGGAAGAAAACGGAACTCTGTAGTAATTTACCCCACAGCATGCTGCATATAGAAATAATAAAAGTGCAGCCGTTGTCGCATAGTTTCTTAACAGTACCAGCGGTCTTCGGAAATCTCGAATCAGCCAGAACACCAGCAGCGCAATTCCTCCGTAAAGGAGAAATTCCACAACTGAAACCGGAAGCATTCCCCAAAACCGGCCGATCACTGCCACCAAAACCGGGTAGACGGTCCGGCTGTACCATTCTGCAAATCCCACAACTGCCCTGGCAGCCCAGAGAAGCCCTCCTCCGGCAGCCAATAACAGCACGGTTAGGATGATTTGTATTCTCTTACCTTTTTTCTTGTTGTTTTCCATTCTCTTATCCTCAAAACGAACTTTTTTCTTACCTTTTTCGAAAAGCGCTTGCGAAACTCGGCAAATTATCATAAACTCTTATTTGATATTGGATTGCTCTGTGCTTCGCATCCTGGTATCATTATATTGCTTACTATTATTTACGTCAAATGAGGTTTACAGAAAGAATATGGAAAATAAAGATATGAATACTACTGAGGTTCTTGAGACTGAGAAACAGTCTGAAAAAAAGACCACCTGGAAAGAGGAGCTGATCAGCTGGATCCAGGTTCTTGCATCGGCAGCAGCGATTGCATTCGTACTGACCACCTTCATCATTGCCAACAGTGAGGTTCCGACCGGTTCCATGGAAAACACCATCATGGCCGGCAGCCGCGTGATCGGTTCCAGACTCCATTACAAATTTTCGGAGCCGGAGCGCGGAGACGTTGCCATCTTCGTATGGGGCTGGGGACATAAAGACTGCAGAACCATGTTCGAAGGCGAAAAGCTGAACATCTGCCCGCGCTGCGGTGAAGATGTGGGAAGAGACAGCGAAACCATCTACTATGTGAAGCGTATCATCGGTGTAGAAGGCGATATCATTGATATCGTAAATGGAAAGGTCTATCTGAACGGTTCTGAAACGCCGTTAGATGAGCCGTACATCGCTGAAGAAATGGACCCGGACGAGACACTTCATTTCGAAGTTCCGGAAGACAGTTATTTTATGATGGGTGACAACCGTAATTACTCTGCGGACGCCCGTTATTGGAGAAATCCATATATTTCTAAAGAGAAGATGATCGCAAAAGTTCTGGTTGAATATTTCCCGACACCGAAGATCATTAAATAAATTAGGAGACATGAGTTATGAAAAAAGTAGTAAAATTTGGCGGCAGTTCTTTGGCCAGCGCAAAACAGTTTAAAAAGGTAAAGGCAATTATTACTGCCGACAAGACCAGATGTTTTGTTGTACCTTCCGCTCCTGGCAAACGTGACTCCAGCGACACCAAAGTTACCGACCTTCTATATCAGTGCTATGAGGCCGCTTCTACTGGTCAGAGTTATAAAAAGATCCTGGAGCAGATCCAGAACCGTTTTAATGATATCATTAATGGGCTTGACCTTGATCTGAATCTGGATTTTGAATTCAAAAAGATTGAAGAAAATTTCCTCGCGAAAGCAGGACGCTGCTATGCTGCATCCCGCGGTGAATACTTAAATGGTATCATTATGTCACATTATCTTGGATTTCCGTTTGTAGATGCTGCTGATGTGATCTGCTTTGACGAAAATGGAAATTTCCTCGCAGAAAAAACAAACGAAGAGTTGAAGGCTTATCTTGAGCCTATGAAACAGGCAGTTATCCCTGGCTTCTACGGAGCAAAACCAGATGGTACGATTATTACCTTCTCCCGCGGCGGTTCTGATGTGACAGGCTCTCTTGTTGCAAGAGCGCTTTTAGCTGATATGTATGAAAACTGGACCGATGTTTCCGGATTCCTGGTGGCCGACCCGCGAATTGTAAAAAATCCGGCCCAGATCGGAACGATTACCTATCGTGAGCTTCGCGAGCTTTCCTACATGGGAGCAGGTGTTCTTCACGAAGACGCCATTTTCCCGGTAAGAAAAGAAGGCATTCCGATCAATATTAAAAATACGAATGCTCCGGAAGATCCGGGTACTATGATTGTTGAAAGCACCAGCAGAAAAACACCGTATACCATCACTGGTATCGCAGGCAAAAAAGGCTTCTGCTCTATCATTATCGATAAGGCTCTCATGAACGCAGAAATCGGTTTCGGCCGCAGAGTTCTGGAAGTATTCGAGAAATATAATATTTCTTTCGAACATATGCCGTCCGGTATCGATACGATGTCCGTTCTGGTTCATCAGGATGAATTTGAGGAGAATGAACAGGCGGTTCTCGCCGGAATTCACCGTGCAGTACATCCGGATTACCTGGATATCGAAAGTGATCTGGCTCTCATCGCCGTTGTAGGCCGCGGCATGAAATCCAACCGTGGTACTGCTGCAAGAATCTTCGCAGCCCTCTCCCACGCAAAGATCAATATCCGCATGATCGACCAGGGTTCCAGCGAGTTAAACATCATCATTGGTGTACATAACAGCGACTTTGAATCGGCGATCCGCTCCATCTATGATATCTTCGTAACCACATCTTTATAAGACATAAAAACGGCGCTGATAAATCGGAAACTTCGTTTTATCAGCGCCTGTTTTTTATTTACAGTTCAACAATCTTGATTCCAAGTTTTCTCAAACGCTCCAGAATCTCCACACTGTTTGTCAAGACCGGATACACTCTGACGAATGTTTTGTCA
>JAZOVL010000283.1:0-30716 GCA_045658685.1 Pilosibacter sp. | reverse complement strand
GCGCTTGGCGCAGTGGCGGCTGATCCGAAGAAAGGGCTGGAGTGTCTGGACGGTATCAGCGAGGAAGAAAAAGCGGAAGCCAGAAAGATGGTGGAGGCCGGTCGTATTAAAGTTGAAATGACAGAAGTGACCAGCCGGATTTTTATTGAGGCAACGGTTGTCGGTGGAGAGAATACTGCGACGGTGACAATCCGTGACAGTCATACCAATATCGTGAAAATTACGGTAAATGACGAGGTGGTATTTGAGAAGGAATCTGTAAAGAATGAAGAGAATAAAGTTGCCAACGAGCAGGAAGAGCAGATCCTGATTCACAAATATACATTAGACGAGATGCATACCTACGCGAAAACCGTTCCGATCGAGGAAATTTCTTTCGTGAAAGCTGCGTATGAGATGAACTGGGAGTTGATGGAGGAAGGTCTGGCGAATTCGAAGACTACATTTTCCAGATATCTGTTGGCGATGAATGGTGGCGAGCGCGTGTCAAAGGATGAGCAGAAGACAGCGTCTCTGTTCTGCAATGCGGCGATCGAGGCGCGTGTGCTTGGTCTTTCCAAGCCGGCGATGAGTATTACAGGATCCGGCGCACACGGAATCATCGCAACGATGCCTTTGCTTGCAGCACAAAAAGTAAATGGTTATTCAGAGGAAGCACTTTACCGTGCGACGGTGCTGAGCTATCTGATCTGTACATATATTAAAGAATATTCCGGAAAGCTGTCTGCATTCTGTGGATGTGCGATCGCAGCAGGAACGGGAATGGCCTGTGGTCTGGTGCTTCTGCGTGGCGGAACCACAGAACAGATGGAGAAAGTAATCAACAACATGGCCTGCAGCATTACAGGAATGATCTGCGACGGCGGCAATCAGGGATGTACGATGAAAGGTGTAGTAGCTGTGGACGCAGCATTTGCATCGGTAAATATGGCGATGAATGATGTCTATATTTTCAATGACCATGGAATCAATGGTGCGACTCCGGAGGAGACTATGCGGAACATGGGATTGATCGCATCTCCGGGTATGGTTGGAACGGAAAAGACGATTGTAGATATTTTGAATGCAAAAAAGTAGGGGGAAAGCAAGATGTATGATCTTCTGATTAAAAATGGTACCTTAGTGGACGGTACAGGTGCACCGCGTTTTCAGGCAGATGTGGCTGTAAAAGATGGCATGATCGTGAAGATTGCTGAGGCGATCGAGGGAGAAGCAGAAAAAGTGATCGATGCGACAGGGTTGATCGTTTCTCCTGGATTTATTGATACACATACACATACAGACAAGGTGATCTTTAAGCCGGAGCTGACCGGATACAATCATCTGGAGGATGGTGCGACTACAGAACTTGCAGGTCAGTGTGGTTCTCAGGCAACTCCGTATTATGGAGAGTTTGATCCATCTCTCGGTATTGCTGAGGAGGAATACGCAAAGATCTGCGAGAACTATACGACTTACTTCGCATACGTAGACAGCATTCCTCATGGTCCGAACATTGCATTTTTTGCAGGCCAGGGCCCGATCCGTGGAAAAGTAATGGGATTTGGCGCAGGTACTCCGAATGAAGAGCAGCTGCAGCAGATGCGAGACCTGATGAAGGAAGCGATGGAGTGCGGAGCCCTTGGATTTTCCACAGGTCTTGTATACACACCTTCTGTATTTGCAGGTACAGAGGAGCTGATCGAGATCGCGAAGGTGGCTCATGAGTACGGTGGCGTGTATACAACACACATCCGTGGTGAGGGAAACCAGCTGAAGGAATCCATCGAGGAAGCGCTTGTGATCGGACGTGCAAGTGGAATTCCGGTCAATATTTCCCACATTAAGGTTATCGGTCATCATAATGAAGGAAACAGTGTTGATATTATCAAATACATCGAAGAAAATCAGAAGGCGGGCATGACGATTACTGCAGATCAGTATCCATTTATCGGCGGATCTGCACCGCTGATTTCCCAGATTCCGCCTAAATTCCTGGTGGATGGAAAGAAGGAAGGTCTTCGCAAACTGGCTGAGAGCGCGGAGCTTCGCAAACAGGCGGAGTGGTCTATTTTCAATGAGGCGGATGAGTTTGAGAGCAATATTTATTCTGCAGGTTATGAGGGCAGCCTGATCGCGGGTGCATTTAAGACAAAGGACCAGATTGGTAAGACTCTGGCGCAGATCGCAGAGGAGCAGGGTAAGACTCCGTTTGATGCAACGATCGATCTGTTGGCAGCCAACGAGGGTATTGTACAGGGTATTTATTTTGCACAGAATGAGAGCGATCTCCTGAACTTCCTCCGTCAGCCGTGGGTTATGGCAGGCAGTGACTGGAGTGATTATGAAGGTGTGGTAGATCGAGAGACGAAATCCGGCGGTCATCCGAGAGGAATGGCGACCATGGTACGCAGACTGGAGCTGATCCGTGAGCATGGCCTCTGGAGTCTGGAGGATGCGATTTACCGTATGACAGGAATGCCATCTGAAGTATATGGTCTTCCGATGATCGGTAAGTTAAAAGAAGGTCTGAATGCGGATATTACAATCTTTGATTATGAAAATGTGAAAGCAATGTGCGACTATGATTACCCATTCCGCAGAAATCAGGGTATTGAGTACGTCATCGTAAATGGTGGAATTGCAGTGGAACACGGCGAATTTACCGGTTTGAAAAATGGTAAAGTACTTCGCATGAAACGATAAAAAAGGAGAAGATGAATCATGAAATTAATGGAAATCCCTTACAAACGCCCGGACGTGGACGCACTGGTTGAAAAATGTGCACAGTTGACAGTCGATTTTGCAAATGCAGAGAGTGCAGCAGAGCAGATTCGCATTTTTAAGGAATTTGAGGAGGAAAAGGGACATTTTTCTACGTATATGTGCCTTTCCAATATCAGAAACTCTGTAGATACAGAGGATCCGTTCTACATTGAAGAGCAGGCATTTTATGACAAAGTGAGCCCGAGAGCAACTCAGTGTTTCAACGAGTTTACAAAAGGTATCATCGAGAGCAAGTTTATCGGTGAGCTGAGAAAAGAATTTGGTAATTATTTCTTCGATTGTATGGAGATGGATCAGAAAATTTTCTCTCCGGAGATCATGGATCTGATGGCAGAGGAAAATGAGCTTACTTCAAAGTATGAGCAGCTCTATGCTTCTGCGAGAATCGAATTTGAAGGTAAGATCTGCAACGTATCTCAGCTTTCTGCATATCGCCAGAGTCCGGACAGAGCGATCCGTAAAGCAGCGATCGAGGCAGAGGGAAAATTCTTTGATTCCTTACAGGATGAGATTGAAGAGATTTATGACCGTCTGGTAAAAAACAGAACAAAGCAGGCGAAGATTCTCGGATTTGAGAACTATGTGGAAGTGGCATATTTGATGAATCATCGTTCCTATAAGAAGGAAGATGTTGCCAAGTTCCGTCAGCAGGTTCTGGAAGTGATGGTTCCGAAGAACGTGGAATATAAGAAGTTACAGGCTGAGAGAATCGGTATTGAAGACTTTAAGTTCTACGATGATGATTTCTTCTTTGCAGATGGAAATCCAATGCCGAAATACAGCACCAAGGAAATCCTTGAGCGTGCACAGCAGATGTTTGGTGAGATGAGTCTGGAGACGAAGGAACTGATCGATCTGATGATGGATAAGAACCTGTTCGATATCGAGGCAAGAAACGGTAAGAGAAATGCAGGCTACTGTGTAACCATTCAGGATTTTGGCTATCCATTTATTTTCTCCAATTCCAATGGTACTTCCGGAGATGTGAAGACTCTGACACACGAGTGTGGTCATGCACTGGCTGCTTACACAACTCAGAAACTGATCGAGTATCCGGCTCTGCGTCATGCTCCGATGGAGGCGTGCGAGACTCATTCTATGAGTATGGAGTTCTTGACAAGTCCGTGGCATCATCTGTTCTTTGAGGAGGATGCGGCGAAGTACAGCGAGCACCTGGCTAAGAGTGCATCTCTGTTTATTCCGTACAGTGTGATCGTGGACTACTGGCAGGAGCTTGTATACACAAATCCGGACTGGACAAAAGAGGAGCGCAATCAGGCGTGGTTAGAGCTGGAAAAACAGTTCCGCCCGTACATTGATTTTGCAGATCTTCCGTTCTACAGCAGAGGCGGCGGATGGCAGAGACAGATCCACATTACCTGTATGCCGTTCTACTATATTGATTATTCCATCGCGCAGACGCTGGCAATCCAGTTTTTCTCCCTGTTCTTACAGGACAAAGAGTCTGCGTGGGAGAAGTATATGAAGTTTGTGAAGATCGGCGGTAAGATGAACATTGATGAGACCATCGCAGCCTGTGGTCTGACCAGTCCGTTTGAACCTGGCAGCCTCGCGGCGATCTGCCAGCCGGTATATGAGTGGATCGACAATCTGGGAAAATAAAACAATATTTGACAATCCCTCATTGTCCATCTATAATGGTGGATAGAGTTTGAGATAAGGAGCAAAAAGCAATGCAATTTACTTACCCGGCTATTTTTACAAAGCATGAACATGATGAAGGATACCATGCAGAGTTCCCGGATCTTGATATGTGTGAAGTGGATGGTATCGACCTTTTCAGCACAGTAGAAGAAGCGAGAACCGCTGCATTTAACTGGATTACAACTGAAATCGAGGAGTTTGACGGCAACCTTCCGTTTGCGACTCACAAAGATGATATCCAGGTAAAAGAAAATCAGATGGTGAAACTGATTTCCGTAATGGTTAAGATGGTTCCGGATTACGACTAATGGATGCATAAAATAAGAGACTTCCTAATACAATGGTAGCAACCGATTGTTAGGGGGTCTTTTATTTTTATGCTTAAAAAATTAAAAAAGCTGAAACGGCCAGGGAAACGGATCATTCCGGTACTTTGTGTGATGATGGTTCTGGCGTTGGGCTGCATTGGATTTACCGGCTGCGGAAAAGAGGAGAGCGCAGAAGAGAAGGTGAAGGATTTGGAGTTTACCGTTGTGGGGGAGCGGGATGTCCCTCAGGCTCTGATGGAGTTGATTGGTAAGAAGAAGGAGAATGAGTTCAAACTTACATACGCGGATGGTCAGGACATGTACATTGTAATCGGTGCTGGTCCGCAGAATGGAGGCGGATTCAGCATTGCGGTAAAAGAACTGTATCTGACGGAGAATTCGGTTGTGATCCGGACAGAGCTGATCGGTCCGGAAAAAGGAGAGGCAACAGGAATGGACACTTCCTATCCGGTGCTGATCGTAAAAACTGCTTTTTGTGAGGAACCGGTGGTATTTCGATAAAAAATAAAATTTCCTATTTACTTTATCGGATTGTTCTGCTAAAATGGTAAAAACTTGAAGCGAACGAGCGGATAGGAAGGAGATTCTTATGAGGAAGTCTGATCTTGTTGTAAATGCGAACCGTGCATATGCGATGAATAGAAAGCCGTTATTCTGTAAGGGCCTTTGTCTTTGTGCGTGTCTGTGTTGTTGCTGTTGTCATGACAAGAGTGGATTCCCGAGAAAGACGAAGAGCCTGTAGAGGGTAACGGATTTTATGAAAACATAAGTATCCGGGTACCGGATACGGAATATAGAAGAATTTGGCAAAGAACTGCGAGTCTTCCATGGTCTGATTTTAAGGGAACCATTTGGTAGAGATTCGCAGTTTTTTTCATATATTGAAATACCAGGAGGAAATAAATATGTTATTGAAAGATATTTGGCTGGATGTAAAGGCAGTTCAGGAGAGAGATCCGGCGGCGAGAAGTGCATTGGAAGTATTACTTTTGTATCAGGGTGTCCATGCGCTGATCTGGCATCGTGTTGCACACTGGTTCTGGACACATAACTGTAGATTTGTCGGCCGCCTGATCTCACAGGTTGCAAGATGTTTCACATTGATCGAGATTCATCCGGGTGCGACACTTGGACATGGAATTTTGATCGACCATGGTTCTGGTGTGGTGATCGGAGAAACAGCCGTTGTCGGCGATAACTGCACCATTTATCAGGGTGTGACACTTGGTGGTGTAGGTACAAAGAAGGGAAAACGTCATCCTACCATCGGAAATAATGTCATGATCGGTGCAGGTGCAAAAATTCTTGGCGCATTTGAGGTCGGAGACAATTGCCAAATCGCTGCGAATGCGGTATTATTAAAGCCGTTGGAAGAGAATAGTACAGCAGTTGGAATTCCGGCCCGTCCGGTTAAGAAGGACGGTGTTCCGATTCCGCACGAAGATAAAGTGATCAGCATGGAGCATTACTGCCGTATGCGAGATACGATCGCGGAACTGGAGGAACGGATCCAGGAGCTGGAAAAACGGCTGAAGATGGAACATGAAAAGATTGCTTCTGATTAGAAAGAGTACAAGGTGGGAGTAGAAACGATGACAGAGGCGGAGCTTAGGACCCGTGAAATAGAAAAGAGCATCATCAAGCGTTTCCGTAAAGAGATCTGGCGCCCGTTCGTACGCGCGCTCAATGATTATGACATGATCAGGGAAGGCGACAACATTGCAGTCTGCATTTCCGGCGGTAAGGATTCCATGCTGCTTGCCAAGTGCATGCAGGAAATCTTACGCCACGGAAAGATGGAGTTTGGCTTGAAATTCCTGGTGATGGATCCGGGCTATAAGGCGGAGAACCGTCAGCTGATCGAAGAAAATGCCAGGACGCTGGGAATACCGGTGCATATTTTTGAATCGGATATTTTTGATGTAGTGAAGGATGTCAAAGATTCTCCGTGCTATCTCTGTGCGAGAATGCGTCGCGGAAATCTGTATGCCAACGCGCGGGAGCTTGGCTGTAACAAGATCGCGCTGGGACATCATTATGATGATGTCATTGAAACGATTTTGATGAGCATGCTTTACGGTGCACAGATCAATACCATGATGCCAAAGCTGCACAGTACGAATTTTGAGGGAATGGAGCTGATCCGTCCGCTGTATCTGGTAAAGGAAGCGGATATTCTGGCCTGGCAGGACTACAATGACCTGCGATTCCTGCAGTGTGCATGCAAGTTTACGGAGGAGAGCGACCGAAATAAAAATGAGGAAATGTCGAAGCGTAAGGAGATGAAGAAGCTGATCGCCGGTTTCCGCCAGACCAATCCATACATCGAGACCAACATTTTCAAGAGTGTGGGAAATGTGAATCTGGATGCGTGCATCGGATATGTGCTGAATGGAGAACGTCACAACTTCCTGGATACTTACGAGTAGTCATAAACGGGAATGCGCCATCATACACTTTCATAAAGCGTTTTGCTTTGGAAAGGTTTGGTGGCGTTTTTATGATGGAATTGATGAAGAGGCGCGTTCATATGAACCGGCAGAAGGGCAGCGTGACCTCTCAGACGACCCTGGATGATGATTTTAATGTGCCGGATTCGATGGATGATGTGGAGCAGCTGATTCTGCAGAGTGGAGAAATCGTGATTGAGTCTGCTCGAAATCAGGGGGAGAAGGTGACGGTCAAGGGAAAAATGGCGTTCCGGGTGCTTTATCGGGCTCCGGGTGGACAGGTGATGACGCTGGCGGGGAACATTCCTTTTGATGAGAATGTGAATGTACCGGGCTTGGGCGAAAATGATGTGACCCAGGTCACCTGGGAACTGGATGACTTGAACGTGGGAGTAATCAATTCGCGGAAACTCAGCGTGAAGGCTCTGGTAACCTTACATATCCAAGTGGAACAGATCGAGGACGTGGAGGCAGCGGCTGATCTGCGGTCGGACGGAACTGTTGAAGTCCTGAAACGGAAGGTTGAGGCCGCAATTTTGTCTGTGAGGAGGAAGGACACGTTCCGAATCAAGGAAATGCTGACGGTATCCGGAAACCGTCCGGACATTGAAAAATTGCTTTGGCAGGATATCAGGCTTCGGAGTATCAGTACAAAGCCTCTGGACGGACGGATCCGGCTTGAAGGAGAACTGATGGTATTCCTGATCTATACGGGAGCTGACAGTCAGATGCCCATTCAGTGTCTGGAGGAAACAATCTCAATTTCCGGATCCGTGGAATTGTCTGAGGCCGATGAGGACATGATTCCTTTCATCACTGTGAAGCTGGCACACAAGGAACTGGAGATTAATCCGGACTCGGACGGAGAAATGCGGGAAATTGCATTGGATGCAGTACTGGAGCTGGATATCCGGCTGTATGAGGAAGAGGACGTGGAGCTCCTGGGCGATCTGTATGCCCTGGACCGTGAAGTGATTCCGGAGACCGGAGTGATCTGTTTTGAGCAGATCGTGGCGAAAAATCAATTGAAGCATAAAATTCAGGAGAAGATTTCTGTGCCGGGTGGACAGCGCATTTTGCAGATCTGCCACAGTGACGGAAATGTGAAGATTGATGATGTGCAGCTGATAGAAAATGGAATCCGTATTGATGGAATACTGGAGGCACAGGTATTGTCTATGACAACGGACGATTCGGCGCCTGTGACTGCATTTATGGAGCTGATCCCATTTCAGGTGGAGACTGAGATTCCGGGAGTTCGTGAGAATAACACTTACCAGATGGCTCCGGCGTTGGAGCAGATTTCTTCTGTGATGATGGGGGGAGACACCATTGAGATAAAGGCTGTAGTCGGTATGGATATCTTGGTCATGGGGCAGTCCTGTGAGACGGTGATCCGGAGTGTGCGGGAAGAGCCCATTGATATGGAGAAGTTAAAACGTATGCCGGGAATTGTGGGATATATTGTGCAGCCCGGAGATTCTTTGTGGAAAATTGCCCGTGAATATCATACCAGTGTGGAAGAAATCATGGCTGCGAACCATCTGGGCAGCAGCGAGATTCGGCCTGGTGATAAGCTGATTCTGATCAAAGCGGTACGAGAGCATATGTAAGACAAATTTCTTACGAAAACTTTCGAAATTATTATGAAAATTATGACAGAATGACTGGTTGCAATTCGGGTAAAATACCATATAATAGAGTATAAGCCGGAATGGAACTTACGTGGTCGGCGGTACAGTTGTGACCGCCGGCTGCCGGTATCAGCGACAACGCATCCGGCCGGTGCTTTATATAGATCTGAAACAGCAGAAGCTGTGACGGGACGGTGATGGCAGTCTTAAGGTGTCATTGCCGTTTACATAGAAAAGGACGGTCAGACGATGAATTATACGTATCTGCTGGAATGTGCAGATCATACTTTATATTGCGGGTGGACCAATGATCTGGAAAAGCGTGTGAAGGCACACAATTCCGGGCTTGGAGCCAAATATACGAAGCCGAGAAGGCCAGTGAAGCTGGTCTATTTTGAAGAATTTGAGACAAAAGAGGAAGCCATGCGCCGGGAAGCGGCGATCAAGAGGCTGACGAGATACGAGAAATTGCAATTAATTGGAGGACAAGATAGTGAAGCATAAGATAAAGAGACTGATCTGCGGAGTTCTGGTGATGTGCCAGGTGTTTACGATGACCGCATTCGCAAAACCGGAATGGCCGAGGGATACGGGGATCATGGCGGAAGCCGGTTCTGTGATGGATGTGGATTCCGGAACGATGATCTTTGGCCAGAACAGTCATGTGGAGTATCCGCCGGCGAGTATTACAAAGCTTTTGACGGCGCTGGTGGTTTTGGAACATGTGGACGATCTGTCTGCGGCTGTTGAATTTACAGAATCTGCCATGATGAATGTGGAGCCGGACAGTGGAAATAAGATGAGCCTGGTCATCGGAGATACGATGACGGTGGAAGATGCACTGCATGCTTTGCTGTTACAGTCTGTCAATCAGTCTGCCAATGCGCTGGCGGAGCATGTGGCAGGCAGCATGGATGCATTTGTGGAGATGATGAATGCAAAGCTTGTGGAACTTGGCTGTCAGGAGAGTCATTTTGAAAACCCGTCCGGACTGAACGGAGACACCCAGAATGTTTCTGCTTACGATATGGCGCTGATCGCATGTGCGGCATTCAACAATGAGAAATTGTTGGAGATCAGCTCCACGGAGAGCTATAGAACAGGAGCCATTGAGAATCATCCGGATGGCTATCTGTTGAAGCAGGAACATCGTCTTGTGATCACAGATGATCCGGAAAGCCCGTTTTATTTCCCGGAAGCAGTGGCAGGTAAGACAGGCTATCTGTTAAAAGCAGGCAATACGCTGGTTACATACGCAGAGAAGGATGGCAGACGTCTGGTTTCCGTTATTTTAAAGGGAAGTCCGAGACAGTATTTTGTGGATGGTAAGGAGCTGCTCCGTTTCGGTTTTGACAGCTTTTACAATGTAGAGATTGCTGAGAATGAGACTAATTATGTGACTGGAGAGACTCCGGTGGAGATTGGTGGAAACAGCTACGATCCATCGGAATTAGTGATTGAGGAAGGTCGTGTGATCACGCTTCCGGAAGGTGCAGTTTTTGCTGATGCAGAGCTGACTCTGGTGGATTTACCTGAGGAGCATCCTGAAGACGCGGTAGGTCTGCTTTGTTATATTTATAATGAAAGAAAGATCGGTGAAGCGTATCTGTTGCGGAAGGACGGCACAGTTGCAGCCGGTGCAGATGCTGTAGTGGACTCGGACGGAAGTGTTGCGGATGCGACAGAACCGGACGGAACCAAGGCAGTTGGTACAGAACCGGAAGAGACCGATACGGATATTGTTGAAGAGGACAATTCTTCTAAGGACGGAGGATTTTCGATGATTCCGATCTTTGTGATTCTGCTTCTCGGTGCAGCTGGCGGAGGTGGGTATTACTGGATCACCAATGAGCGTAAGAAAGAGGCTGAGGCGGCTGCAAGACGCCGTGAAAAACGCAGACAGCGCCTGATGGAAGAGGGCGCTGAGGCAGAAGCAGAGTTCAACCGATTGCTGGAAGAAAAGAAAAACCGCAAGAAATAGGGTGGAAATCCCCATGAAAAAAGAGTTCCCCGGAGGGAACTCTTAAAACGAAAGTACCGTCAGACGGCTACGTATCGAAACATAACAATGTAGTGACAGAAGCTTCCGCCCATGACGAACAGGTGAAAGATTTCGTGAGAACCGAAATGTTTGAATCTGGCGTTGAACAGTGGAAGCTTCAGTGCGTAAATGACACCTCCGATGGTATAAATGATCCCACCGGCCAGGAGCCAGTAGAATGCAGCCGGTGTCAGGGAAGCGATGATGGTCTTGATGGCTGTGAGGCAGACCCAGCCCATGGCGATATAAATCATGGAAGAAACCCATTTGGGGCAATTAATCCAGATGGCATTGAGGATTATACCGACGATTGCGATGAACCAGACGAGGGCCAGGAGTCGGAGGCCGACCGGATTGCCCAGGACGATCAGGCATACCGGAGTGTAGGTTCCTGCGATCAAAACGAAAATCATCATGTGATCGATCTTTTTAAGCATCTTATTGACATGGTCGGAGATATCCAGGGTATGATAAATGGTGCTGGCAGCGTAGAGCAGGATCATGCTGACGATGAAGATGGCAACGGCGATCGCAGTAAATCGACCTGATGCGAGTGAAGCTCTTGTAATCAGTGGAATGGCGGCAACCATTGCCAGAATCATGGCGATGAAATGGGTCAGGGCGCTGCCCGGATCTTTGATGTTAAATTTCATGTGCATACCTCCGGTTTCAGAATCATTATTATAGGCGGCTGCATATGGTTGTATTCGAAAACCATATAATGTAGTTTTAAAAACTATGTGTTGTAATATAATATATCATTTTCGGGGAAATTATGCAAGATATATTTTTGAATTATAGGAAAATCCTATTTTATATGTCGCAAGATAAGGGGACAGAAGTATGTTAAAGGTATTGTATGAGGATCAGGAAATTATTGTTGTGGTAAAACCGGCAGGAGTGGAATCCCAGGCGGCGAAGAAGTTTGCACCGGATATGATCAGTGAGATCAAAAAACATATAGTTATCAACAAGTTATGCACACCGGGAAAAGAGCCTTATGTGGCAGTTATCCACAGACTGGATAAGCCGGTTTCCGGAGTTATGGTCTATGCAAAGACGAAAAAGGCAGCAGCAGCGCTGAGTGAGCAGGTTCAGAATCGTAAAATGGACAAATATTACGAGGCAGTCGTGTGTGGAAAACCTGTGAATAATGTGGATAACTTTGTGGATTACCTGAAGAAGTCTGTGGATGGAAATTATTCACAGATTGTGGATAAAGAGGAAAACGAGTCGAAACGTGCAGAATTGAGCTATGAATTGTTGAAAACTGTGGAAAAAGAATCGGGAGTATTGAGTCATGTGCGGATTCATTTGCTGACCGGAAGACACCATCAGATCCGCGTGCAGTTCTCCGGACATGATCTGCCGCTTTACGGCGATGGCCGTTACAACCCGATGTTTGTTGGAAAGCGTGAACCGCTGGCGTTATGCGCGGTGTCATTGTCCTTCGATCATCCGACGACAGGCAAGCGTATGGAGTTTTCTATGAAACCGTCTGGAGGAGCATTTCGATATTTTGATTAATGTCATTTGTGAATGAAGAGAATAAGAAATTGAAATTGGCTCATACTAAGGTTTGTACAAAGGAAGTACAAATCAAGAAGCGGGTGAGTCCATGGAAAATCCGGTTAGGAAACTGAAGAAAATTTTATTTATATTGGGAATTACGGGAGCAGTGTATTTGGGATTCCGATACTTGCTGCCTCTCGTGGTTCCCTTTTTGTGTGCCTACGGAATGGCGCTTTGGCTGAGACCGTCAGTGCGGTATCTGGAACAGAAGATATCGAGAGGAAGAAAAAGAAAGAACCATTCTTTGGCTGTGTGGATCGGAACGATCGAACTGTTTGGCTTATTTGTTGGATTTGGAGCTCTGGCATATTGGGGCGGAAGCCGTTTGTTTGCACAACTGGAGCGGTTCACGGGCGCACTTCCACAGTGGATTTCCTGGCTGGATGTGAGATTGACCGGACTTTGCAGAAGGCTGGAGCATACATTGGGGCTGAAAGAGGAGTATCTGGTTTGCGGAACCCGGGAGATGATCCGTGAGATCAGCCAGGCTGTCCGCCAGGCGACGATGCCTGCGATTATGAATAATTCGGTGACTATTATTACCTGGTTGGCAGAAGGGATTATTTTTCTGGTGATCTTTGTGATTGCGACCTTGATGTTTTTGCAGGAAATGGAAGGAATCCGGGAACGAAAGAGTCAATCTATGTTTCATAGGGAGTTTGCTGTCATTGGTCGGAGAGTCGGATCTGCAGTCGGTGCCTGGATTAAGACGGAGAGCACGATCCTTGGTATTAACAGCACCATTTTTACACTGGGACTATTGTTAATCGAAAATGAATATGCCCTTTTACTGGGAATCGGAGTCGGTTTGTTGGATGCCCTTCCGTTTGTGGGGGCAGGGATTATCCTGCTGCCTTGGGGAATCATTCTTTGTATACAGAAAAAATGGTTTGCCGGAGGTGTTCTGCTGGGAATGTTTGGAATCGCTTATGTGTTAAGACAGATGTTGGAAGCCCGAATTATGGGCGAGAAGGTTGGATTGTCTCCGGTGGAAACACTGATGTCCATGTATGTGGGGATCCGGTTATTTGGTCTGAGTGGTTTTTTGCTGGGACCGTTGGGGCTGTTGGTGATCGAGGATATGACGGATCTATATTGGAAAGAGGAATTGCATTGACTTTATTTTGAACGGGTATTAAGATAGGGAAGATGGGAAAGAAATACCGTGCGTGTCCCGCGTACAAAAGAGAGGTAAGAGTATGAATTTAGAAGCGAATTCCAACCGCATTCCAAAGATCATTTTATTTGCGGGTGTGTTCAGCTGTTCTCTGTCGTCTGCATTTGTAAAATCCATGACGACACCGAGTTGCGTGACTGCCACATATCGTTTGTTTATGGCAGTTCTGCTTTTGACACCGTATGTATTCTGGAACAAAAGTACGAGAAAAGAAGTGCTGACCATGAGCAGGAAAGATGTGCTCTGGAGTGCTTTGGCCGGTGTGTTTTTTGCCTTCCATTTATTTGTGTGGTTCGAATCTTTAAGCCATACGACGGTGGCAAGTTCGACAGTCCTTTGTAATACAGAGGTTATTTTTGCAGCACTCGGCTATATTTTATTTTTTGGAAAGCGTTTGAAAAAGGGCGAGTTTCTTGCAATCGGAGTTGCACTTGCAGGTTCTGTGATCATCGCGATGGCAGACCAGAGCGGCGGTCATGGCGGACTGTACGGTGATTTTCTGGCGCTGATGGCAGCGATCCTGATGGCGGCGTATACGTTGATCGGTACCAGACAGCGTGACCATATCAGCACAACCGCCTATACATATGTGCTTTATATTGCAAGCTTTTTCACACTGGTGGGAATTACAGTGGTGACAGGTACACCGATGTTTGGTTATGAGCCGAAGAACTGGATCCTGGCGCTCTGTCTGGCAATCTTCTGCAACCTGATGGGACATACGGTTTACAGTTGGGCGTTGAAATATCTGAAGCCGACTTATGTGAGCACTGCCAAGCTGGCAGGTCCGGTATTTGCGACAACGAATGCAGTATGGCTGTTTGGTGAGATTCCGGGTGTGACTCAGATCCTGGGTGCGCTGGTGGTAATTTCCGGTGTGGCTTTATATGCACGACAGAAGCAGGATTAAAAAGCTTTTGCTTTTTTCAGTATAATATGATACCATGATTTCGGCAGTGCATATCGCAGAATGCAACTGCCGAAATTTATAATTTAATAGGAGGAATCCAAATGAAAAAAATGACCGATGCTGAAAAGCACCAGCAGATCCTCAAGGAAATGAAGGCGACGCTGCTCCTTTTTGCAATCGTAGCTGCATGGCATATTGGTACTGCCTTTGCGCTCAATGGCATTGATTTTCTTATATTTGGTATGCCGCTTTGGTTCTTCGTGAGTACGATTGGAGCGTTTGTGATATCTGTGACGGGAGTCATAATTCTGTTGAAGAAAGTATTCGTGGATTTTGATTTGGGCGAAGAAACGTCTGATGATGCGGAGAAAGGCGGTACTCAGTAATGACACAGAATCAGATGATTATGTTGGCGATCCTTGTGGTTTACTTGATCTTAAATGCCGGTATCGGTATGTACATAAGTAATCGCGAGGACAAAAAAAGTTCCATGAACTTTGAGAAGAAGTATTTTATCGGTTCCAGAGGAATGAGTGGTTTCGTTCTGGCGATGACGACGGTTGCGACTTACACAAGTGTAAGTTCTTTCGTTAGTGGTCCTGGTGCAGCAGGTCTTACATATGGTTTCAGTCAGGCGTGGGTCAGTGGTGTGCAGATTGGAGCGGCATTTCTGACATTGGGCGTGCTCGGTAAGAAGTTTGCTATCGTATCCAGAAAAACGGGTGCGGTGACGGTAGCCGGATATTTGAAAGCACGCTACAAATCCGATGCACTTGTAATCCTGACAACCCTTTTGATGCTGGTATTTTTTGTGACTCAGATGATCGCGCAGTTCATTGGTGGTGCGACATTGATCCAGACGGTAACAGGTCTTCCATATTGGGTGGCTTTGGCGATTTTTGCTGTGGTTGTTATTGCATACACAGCATTCGGCGGATTTACAGCCGTTGTGATCACGGATACGATTCAGGGTATCGTGATGCTGATCGGAACTTTTTTATTTATTCTTTATGTACTTCGTAATATTGGAAGCTTTGAGGCCATGAGTGTGGCACTGGATGCTTCTCTCCCGGGATGGGATAATCTGACAGGAACCGGCTATACACCGGGTGCACTGTTATCTTTCTGGGTGTTGGTTGGTATCGGTGTGATGGGCCTCCCGCAGACAGCTGTCCGCGGTATGGGCTTTAAAGATACAAAAAGCTGCCACAGTGCGATGTTGATCGGTACGATTGTGGTCGGTTTCCTGATGATCGGTATGCACACAGCGGGTGTATGGGCCGGTGCGCTGACCGGTGGTCAGACATTTGCATCTACGGACTATTTAATTCCGACTATTGTGCAGCAGATCATGCCTGCAGGGGCGGCGGGATTGTTCCTTGCGGCTCCGATGGCAGCCGTGATGTCTACGGTTTCTTCCCTGCTGATCCTTGCTTCTGCGTCGATCGTAAAAGATCTTTGGGGCACATATGTGGTGAAGAATGATCCGGCAAGAAAGGAGAAATTCCAGAAAAACTTGTCGAAATCCAGTCTGGCAGTGACATTGCTTCTTGGAGTTCTGGTGTTTGTGATGACGCTGACACCGCCGGATATTATTTTCTTTATTAATTTATTTGCCATGGGCGGTCTGGAGTCTTGTTTCTTCTGGCCGATCGTGGGTGGAATCTTCTATAAAAAAGGAAACAGCAAAGCTGCGATCGCGTCTACACTGACAGGTGTGCTGGTGTATGTGATCAGCTATCACTTTAAGATTACCATGCTTGGAATCAATGCAGTTGTCTGGGGTATATTGTTTGGCGGTATTGCTTACTTTGTGGTGGGTGAGCTGACATGTAAGAATGGACTGGATAAAGATGTGCTGGAGAAGTGCTTCTAAACGGTCTTGACAAATGCTCGGAAAAGACGTAAAATCCTCAGTATATGAGCCATAAAGACAATCGGCGATGAAGAGGAAAAGTAAGCGTTAGGCGGCATTTCAGAGAGGAAAGATTTGGTGTGACTTTCCATGTGCGCGGGCGGCTGAACCGGCCTCAGAGCTTTGTGTGATTGGTCTTGCGGTGCCGGGGCAAAGAATTGGGCGATGCAAGAGCAAGAAATGCAACGTAATCCTGCGTTAAAGGAATATGAGGAGAGTTCCCATGTGAGGTGGGAGCTAATTTGGGTGGTAACGCCGGCTGACGGTCCCTGTATTGGGAACGTCAGCCTTTTCGTTTATATTAAGCAAAAGGAGATAAAAGTCATGGCAAAGGACAAAAAGATGGTCGAAGCGATCACTTCCATGGAAGTGGATTTCGCGCAGTGGTACACAGACGTTGTAAAGAAAGCAGAGTTATGTGACTATGCAAGCGTAAAGGGCTGCATGGTGATCAAACCGGACGGATATGCAATCTGGGAGAATATCCAGAACGAGTTAGACAGAAGATTCAAAGAGACAGGCGTAAGAAATGTTTACATGCCGATGTTCATTCCGGAGAGCCTTCTCCAGAAGGAAAAAGATCATGTAGAAGGTTTCGCACCGGAAGTAGCATGGGTAACACACGGTGGTCTTGAGCCGTTACAGGAGCGTATGTGCGTACGTCCGACTTCTGAGACACTGTTCTGTGATTTCTATGCAAAAGATATCCAGTCCTACCGTGATCTTCCGAAGTTATACAACCAGTGGTGTTCCGTAGTAAGATGGGAGAAGACAACAAGACCGTTCCTTCGTTCCAGAGAGTTCTTATGGCAGGAAGGCCACACAGCTCATGCAACTGCCGAGGAAGCTCAGGAGAGAACAATCCAGATGTTAAACGTATACGCAGATTTCTGTGAGGAAGTTCTTGCTATGCCGGTAGTTCGTGGTCAGAAGACAGACAAGGAGAAATTCGCAGGTGCTGAAGCTACTTACACAATCGAGGCTCTTATGCACGATGGTAAAGCACTTCAGTCCGGTACATCCCACAACTTCGGTGACGGTTTCGCGAAAGCATTCGGAATCCAGTTCTCCGACAAAGACAACCAGTTAAAACATGTACACCAGACTTCCTGGGGTATGACAACACGTCTCATTGGTGCCATCATCATGGTACACGGTGACAACAACGGTCTTGTATTACCGCCAATGGTAGCTCCGACTCAGGTTGTGATCGTTCCGATCCGCCAGAATCAGGAAGGCGTGCTTGATAAAGCGTACGAAGTGAAGAGTGCCCTCTCCAACTTCCGCGTAAAAGTTGACGATTCCGATAAGAGCCCGGGCTGGAAATTCAGTGAGTCCGAGATGCGTGGTATCCCGGTTCGTGTAGAGTTAGGACCGAAGGACATCGAGGCAGGTCAGGCAGTTCTCGTTCGCCGTGATACACACGAGAAGATCACAGTTGCTTTAGCTGAGATCAACGAGAAAGTTGACGAGCTCTTAAAGACAATCCAGAAAGATATGTTAGAGCGTGCAAGACAGCACCGCGAGGAGCACACATACGACGCTCACAACATGGAAGAAATGAAAGACATCGCAGACAATAAACCAGGCTTCATCCGTGCAATGTGGTGTGGATGCCAGGAGTGTGAGAACAAATTAAAAGAGGAAGTTGGTGTGACTTCCAGATGTATGCCGTTCGCACAGGAGAACCTTGGCGATACATGTATCGTTTGTGGTAAACCGGCTCAGAAGATGGTTTACTGGGGCAAAGCATATTAATTTTTAAAACGGAAGAAATTTACAGTGCCGGGCGGCTCACAAACTCCGCCCGGCTTTTCCATCATGAGGGTGGATAGTCTTAGAGGGGAATTATATGAACCGTACAAAATGGACGATTCGTGACCTGGCATTCTGTGGCCTGTTTGCGGCCCTGATTGCTGTTGGAGCATTTATTAAGATCACAATTCCGGTACAGCCGGTGCCGATGCATTTTACATTGCAGTTCTTCTTTGTACTGCTTGCAGCATTACTCCTTGGTGCACGTCGTGCACTTGCCAGTGTCAGCACCTATCTTATCATCGGTCTTTGTGGCATTCCGGTGTTTGCATCCGGCGGTGGACCGTCGTATTTACTGAAACCAACGTTCGGATTTTTGATCGGCTTCGCCGTAGGAGCTTATCTTGTGGGCCTTGTTTATGAGAAAATTCGAAAAAGAACCTTTGGCTGGCTGTTGTTCTCTGCATTTTGGGGGCTGGTTGCAGACTATGCCTGTGGTATGATATACTTTTATGTGTGCAGTAATTTTGTGCTGAATGTGGCAGTAAGCTGGAAAGTTGTATTTGTAAACTGTTTCCTGCTGACTGTCGGTGAAGATTTTGTACTTTGTATCCTTGCGGCGATGCTGGCAAAGCGCCTGATCCCGGCGTTTCAGCGTCTGGGCGGAGTATAAGACGAGGAGTGTGAATCTATGCGGATCGAGATGCCACGTGATGTGGAATGGATCATTGGGAAAATAAGAGATCATGGTTTTGAAGCGTTTGCTGTCGGCGGCTGTGTCCGCGATACACTTTTAGGACGTGAGCCGGGAGACTGGGATATCACGACCTCTTCAAAACCGGAAGAAGTAAAAGGGATTTTCGGAAAAACCGTAGATACTGGATTACAGCACGGAACGGTAACGATCATCAAGAACAGAAATGGATATGAAGTGACCACCTACCGTATTGACGGCGAATATCATGACGGCCGTCATCCGGAATCTGTGGAATTCACTTCGAACTTAAAAGAAGATCTAAAGCGACGCGACTTTACGATCAATGCCATGGCATACAGCCATGAAACTGAGATCGTGGACGAATTTGGCGGAATGGAAGACCTGGCAAACAAAGTGATCCGTTGTGTGGGACTGGCCCATGACCGATTTACAGAGGATGCACTGAGAATCCTCCGCGCCATCCGTTTTGCAGCACAGCTTGGATTTGAGATTGAAGAAGAAACTTACAAGGCGATCGCTGATATCGCACCGAATCTGAAAAATGTCAGCAAAGAGCGAATTCAGGTGGAGCTGACCAAGTTATTACTCTCCGATTATCCGGAGAAAATGATGATGGTCGATGCGACGGGGATTTGTCCGTATGTGACAGGTGACTTTGGTGAAGTGTTTACGAAAGAATGTGCGGAAAGCATTGCAAAGATAAAGACACTTCCGAAGGAAAAATCTCTCCGTTGGGCAGGATTTTTACGCCGTATGGAACCTGTCAAGATCCGTGCGATCCTAAAAGGATTAAAACTGGACAACGAAACCATCGACAATGGCAGGATCATGGTGGAGGCGGCTCAGACACCGTTGGCTCCGGATAAACCACAGATCCGTCGCTTCTTAAGCAAAATGAGCCGCTATCAGTTTGAAGGATGCCTGTATCTGAAAGAACTGGACGGCGACAGTAATATAGAAGAAATCCGCAGACTCTGGAAAGAAATCGAAGAGGACGGGGATTGTATTTCACTGAAAATGCTGGCTGTCAACGGCGGTGACCTGATGGCGGCAGGTGTGGAAAAAGGAAAGAAACTGGGAGAAACTCTTGGGTGGTTGTTGGACCTTGTATTGGAACACCCAGAACTGAATCATAAAGAAACCTTGTTAGAGAAACTGGCAGACAAAATTAGTTCATAATTTTGTCTGCTTTTTCATATTCTGGAAATAGCTTTAAGGCAAAACGAGGAATATGGAGGGGATGCAGGTGATTGACTGGGGAACAGAAATTGTAGAAAAATATGGGCTGGAAATAATTAATGCAAGAAAAGGACGAGGTTCGTGGATTTTTGAGACAGATCAAGGGCTGAAACTGTTGAAAGAATATAAAGGAAGTGTGAAACGATTGGAATTTGAAGAGGCTGTCCTCGATACGATGAAGGAGGCAGGTGCGCTTCGGGTTGACCAGTATGTGCGGAACTTAGAAAATGAGTTGATCTCAACAGCAGAGGACGGTACCAGATATCTGGTGAAAAACTGGTTTTCCGACCGGGAATGTGATCTGAAAGATGATCAGGAAATCCTTTCTGCTGTCCGTCAGATTGCAGTTTTACATAAATCACTCCGTCAGATAGAGAGTAAAGATGAGTGGAATTTAAAATCCATGATCTCACCTCCGCTCTATGAAGCCATGGAAAAGCATAACCGGGAATTACGAAAAGCCAGAACATTTATCCGTGGAAAAAGGAAGAAAAATGAATTTGAACTGACGGTGATCGGAAGCTATGACCGGTTTTATGATCAGGCGGTCCAGGCCTGTCAGGGAATGAGGAGTGTTTTTGAGCAGGCAGGCGAATCTATTGAACAAAATTATTTTGTCTGTCACGGCGAATTGAATCAGCATCATATTCTGATTGGAAATGATTATGTGGCAGTGACGGAGTTTAATAAAATGCATCTGGGACTTCAGGTGGAGGATTTATATTATTTCACACGAAAGGTGATGGAAAAGCATGACTGGGATTCGGTTCTGGGAAGCAGAATGCTGGAAGCATATGAACGCATACTTCCCATGACACGAGCAGAGCAAGAATGTCTTTATTATCTGTTTTTATATCCGGAAAAATACTGGAAGCAGATTAATTTTTACTATAATGCAAACAAAGCCTGGGTTCCTGCCAGACAGACGGAGAAAATACTCAGTCTGGAACGACAGCAGGAGAGACGGATGGAGTTTATTGGGCAAATTATGTAAAAAATGCACAAATGTACCATGGTATATAGGGATTGACATTGACAAAATATATAAATGTGCTAAAATAAAAACAATGCATGTTTCTTAACAAAAAGTTTACGAAGGAGGATAACATGAATATGAAACAGTTTGTTACCCAGGCAATCGAAGAAAAACAGGACCTGATCGTGAATGTCAGTGATCAGATTTTTGATTTTGCTGAGATTGGTTTCCACGAGTTCAAAACAGCAGAACTGTATGAGAAGGTGTTAAAAGAAGAAGGATTTCAGGTTGAGATGGGTCTCGCAGGAATGCCGACAGCATTCAAGGCTACATACGGCGAAGGAAAACCGGTGATCGGTCTCCTTGCAGAGTACGATGCACTTCCGGAACTTTCTCAGATCGGCGGATGCACAGAGCGTAAACCGAGACCGGAAGATCCGAATCCGGACGGACACGGATGTGGCCACAACCTTTTGGGTGCAGGTACATTTGCAGCAGCTCTTGCTATGAAAAAGTATCTGGAGGAGAATCCGGGAAAGGGTACAGTTGTTTTATTCGGTTGTCCGAGTGAAGAAAAGGGTAATGGTAAGACCATTATGGCTCGTGATGGTATTTTCGATGGCGTTGATGCGGCTCTTACATGGCATCCGATGGCTGTCAATGAGGCATGGACCGTATCTACTCTGGCAAATGTCAGCGTATTCTTCCGTTTCAAGGGAGTGACTGCCCACGCAGCAGCGGCTCCGGAGCAGGGACGTTCCGCTCTTGATGCAGCTGAGCTTATGAGCGTAGGTGTAAACTATTTAAGAGAGCACATCATTCCAGAAGCAAGAATCCATTATGCATACCGTGACGTTGGAGGTATCGCTCCGAACGTAGTACAGGGACGCAGCTGTGTACATTACTTCGTACGTGCTCCAAAGTCCTGGCAGGTTCAGGAGATCTATAAGCGTGTGATCGATGTGGCTGAGGGTGCCGCTAAGATGACAGGCACAGAGATGACTTACGAACTTTACGCAGGTCTTTCTGATTACATCCCGAACAAAGCTCTTACAACAGTTATGCATGAGTACATGAACGAAATCGGCGCTCCGGAGTACGATGAGGACGATTTTGCAATGGCAAGAAAGTTCTTACTGGAGACTTCCACAGAGTCTGAGTTAGAGGCGAAGAAGGCAAACTTCCGCAAGATGTTCGGTGCAGATAAGCTGGATGAGGTTCTGGAACATCCGATTCACACATCCATCCTTCCGCTTGACTGGCATGGAGCTCCGATGGCAGGCTCTACAGACGTTGGTGATGCAAGTTATGTAATGCCGACAGCGCAGCTGACTATGGCAACATCTACACTTGGCACAGCTTCTCACACATGGCAGTTTACTGCTCACGGCAATACACCGATGGCACACAAAGGCATGTTAACAGCCGGAAAAGTTCTTGCAATGACAGGTATCCGCCTGTTTGAGGATCAGGAACTTCTTGCAAAAGCTCGTGAAGAGTGGATGGAGGAGACCGGCGGCGTTTATGAGTGCCCGATTCCGAAGGATGTAAAACCGAGATTAAATGAATAATCGTCGTTTGCCTTAAGAACGATTATTATAAAATTTATTTCAATTTCGTATACATGGCAGTGTTTTCGCAGGGGGATGCGAAAGAATAAATGTGGTGTATACAAATGAAAGGAGTTACTATGAGTGAAAACACAAAAGTAAAGAAAAGCGGGTTCGATAAGTTCTTAGATACTGTCGAGCGCATCGGTAACAAATTACCGGATCCGATCACAATGTTCCTCGGTCTGGCTGTTATCGTTATGGTTCTTTCTGCAGTTCTTAGTGCAATTGGTTTCAGCGCTGTGAACCCGGCAGATGGAGCTACAGTTGAAATTTTCAACTTAATGTCCGTAGCAGGTATTCAGTACCTCTGGTCCAACGTAATTACAAACTTCTCCGGTTTCGCACCGCTCGGTATGGTACTGGTAGCAGTTGTAGGTTCCTCTCTTGCTGAGAAGAGTGGTTTCCTTGTAGCTGTAATGGAGAAATGCCTTGGCGGCGCTAAGGGATGGATCGTTACAGTTGCGGTTGTATTCCTCGGCATCAACTTAAACATCGCAGGCGACGCCGGTAACATCATTTTCCCACCGCTCGCAGCTGTTTTATTCATGTCCGTTGGCCGTCATCCGCTCCTTGGTATGTACACAGCGATCGCAGCAGTAGCCGTTGGTTTCTGTGCTAACATGATCCTTGGTCTTTCTGACGCTCTTGCATACGGTTTTACAGAGCCGGCAGCTCAGATGATCGACCCGACATACCAGCAGTCCATCGCAATCAACTGGTACTTCTTAATGGTATCCTGTATCATCCTTACAATCACAGGTACTATTTTAGTAGAGAAAGTTTTAATCAAACGTTTCCCGATCTCCAAAGAGCAGCTTGCTGCATTTGATTTCGGCGGTGAGAAGAGAAAGTTCACTGCAGAAGAGAACAAAGGTCTTAAGCTTGCAGCTATCTCCACACTTGTTCTTTTAGTGCTTGTACTTCTTCTTTCCCTTCCGGTATTCGGACCGACAGCGATCCTTGCTGATGCGACTGGTTCCATCACAGCAAGTGCATCCCCGTTCTCCAAGGGTATCGTATTCACAGTAACATTATTCCTGTTTGTACCGGGTCTCTTCTATGGTATCGGTACAGGCAAGTACAAAAACGATAAAGACGTATGGAAAGACATCAGTGCAGGTTTCGCAGAGATGGGCAGCTATGTATTTATGTGCTTCTTCATCTCCATCTTCACAAACTTCTTCTCCGTATCCAAGATTGGTACAATCATTGCAATCAAGGGCGCTGAGTTCTTAGAGGGTATCGGCCTTGTAGGTATCCCGCTTTGCCTTGGTCTTATTGTACTTACAGGTTTAATCAACCTTCTTATCGGTTCTGCATCTGCGAAGTGGGCGATCCTTGCTCCGATCTTCGTACCGTTAATGATGTTATTGGGTTATGATCCGGCGTTTGCACAGATCGTTTACCGTATTGGTGACTCCTTAACAAACCCGCTGTCTCCGTTATATACATACCTTCCGATCGTACTGAGTTTTGCAAGAAAGTACGACAAGAACGTAGGTATCGGTACAATCATTGCCAACATGATCCCGTTCTCCGCATCCTTTGCAGTAGTATGGATTACACAGCTTATCATTTGGTACACACTCAACCTTCCGCTTGGTCCGGGTGGTGTAATCTTCTTACAGTAATAAGCAGTATTGTTGGACAACAAAATAAAAGCATTATTTGGCAGTCCGGAATTCATTTCCGGGCTGTCTTATTTCTTTGCAGAATGATTACTGTATGTTATAATATAATTTACGGAAAACCGACTATTTTACATAGAAAGAAGGCATGGAGATGCAAAAAGTATTAGAAGAGGCTCTTGAAATTGGAAAAAAACATATTGCATATGGTGAATGTGCATCTTATATTCCGGAGCTTGCAAGAGCAGATAAAAATGATCTTGGTGTCTGCGTGATCACAAAATCCGTGGACCGTTATACGGCCGGAGATACAAAGAAACGTTTTACAATTCAGAGTATTTCCAAAGTAATCTCTTTGGCGATTGCTCTGGAACATCTGGGATATGAAAAGGTGTTTGAAAAGATGAATATGGAGCCGTCCGGCGATGCGTTCAACTCCCTGTTAAAGCTGGATATGGCCAGCGATAAACCGTTCAACCCGATGATCAATGCGGGTGCTCTTGCTACGATCGGCTATCTGGTTCCGGTACTGACATTTGACGATATGCTGGCATATGCGAGACGTGTCTGCATGGATCCGGGCATTGTAATGGACACAAAGGTCTACGAATCGGAGATGTCTCACTGTGCGAGAAACCGTGCGATCGGATATTTGCTGCAGAGTAAGGGAATTCTGGAATCTGATGTGGAAGAGACTCTGAAGCTTTATACAAAGATGTGTTCTCTGAGTGTGACTGCGGAAAGTCTTGCGAATTTTGGTCTGGTACTGGCGAGCGGCGGAAGACACCCGGAGACAGGCGTTCGTCTGATGAATGCTGAGGCAGTGAGACTGGTTAAGACCATTATGCTGACCTGCGGTATGTACGATGGTTCCGGTGAATTTGCAGTCCGTGTAGGAATCCCGTCCAAGAGTGGAGTAGGCGGAGGAATCCTTGCGGTTGTAGAAAAACGTATGGGCATCGGCATCTATGGTCCGGCGCTGGATGAGAAAGGAAACAGTATTGCAGGACAGAATATGCTGGAATATTTGTCAAAGACATTGAATTTACATATGTTTGCCAGTGAAAACTAGTGGCTGCTGAGTAAGATCAGGAGCCGACACGCACAGAGAGGAGTATATTTGTGTGTAAATATGAGGAACTCTTTTCGCTTCTTAAAAGAGCCCTTCAAAGTATAAAAGAACGAGATACGGCAGAGATTGTAAAGAATCTGGAAGAGGCGCGCCGGGAGCTTGATCAGACAGAACAGTTTCCTGAGCTGGAAGGGGAATGGAATCTGTTAATGTCTTTGCGCTGCCTTTTGGAACCGGATCAGGCAATTCCTTACCTGGAAAAGGCAAGAACATTGATAAAGGGCCAATCGAAAGTCGTTCCGCATGCGACTTGCTTTTATACAGAAGTATATGGTCCCTTATTTTTGTTCTTAAACGTACCGGGTACCGCTGATCAGGTCGGTCGAAAGCTGGAGCATATGATGGAGCTCTACGATTCTTTGTTGGACGGAGTCAGCAGGTGTGATCATTTGTACCATGCACAGCTTGCATTTTACCGGATGGAGTTTGAAAAAGCACAGCATTTCCTTTTGAAGGCGGAAGGAAGTGCGAAAAAATGTGGAAATGCGATGGATCAAATCTGTGTTGCGGAATATAAAGCACGTCTGGCGATTCATCTGAGCGATCCGGTCATGTGGAATCAGGCGTTCACATTTATCTGCGGAATGCAGAATCATGAGGATCGTGTGATTCGTGAGGTTGCAGCGTGTATTAAGTGCAAGATCCAGATGTCAGTAGGACTGATGTCCGGAGTCCCCCGTTGGATTCAGAATGGTAAGTTTGGCGCGATATCGGACGAGGGCCGGTATCGTCTCGTTGAAGACCGGGTAAGTCATGTGGCTTTTCCGCTTGTATGGCTCACATATACAGAATATTTGTTGTATGATGCAGACTTCTATCGTGTGATCAATAGCGTAGATATCGCAGCAAAACTTTATGGTTTGAACTGGATGATGCTTTATGACAGTTATCTTTGGCTGTATAAGGCCAGTGCATGGTGTGAAATCGGAGATCGGGAACGCACAGTCAGATATCTCCGTGAAGCGGTCAAAGGTCTGACTCAAGACCGTTTGTGGTTGTTCGGTGCAGAATTTTTCCCTATGCTGGGGGAAAATCTGATTCCGGTGATCGAACCGTGGGGAGAAGAGATGGTAAATGGTTATAAGAACTTTTCAAAGGAATACCCTTTGAAGCTGGAAGTGATCCGTAAGGTTATGTCGGAGTCTGTATTTAAAGAACCATTGACAGAGAAAGAACAGGCTGTGGCACGTTTGGCAGCCATTGGCAATAAGAACGAGGAAATCGCTGATCAATTGTATATCAGTCCCAATACGGTCAAATATCATCTTGCCAATATTTATAAAAAACTGGAAGTTAAAAATCGTGTGGAATTAAAGAATGCGATGGAAGCATCCAGAAAGAATGAATATGCATATTGGGCAGAATTCAATAAAAAGTAAATGGAATCCCGAGAACGGGTGGTAGATGTAAAAAAAACTACCCGAAAAGGTGGGGCGCGAAAAGAACGTTCATGTTATGATTACATCGTAACAAAAACGTTCTTTTCTTGTTTTTAGGATACCTCCGAAAATCCTTACATTGGAACGTTTTTGTTACTTTTTTTGTATAAATAACTTGTAGTTATGAAAGAAATAGAAAAGCGGTATAGTTAGAATGAGCGGTTATAATTGCAAAAATGATCAGGATAGGATAAGATGATTTTAGAAACCAGGTGAAAATGGAGGAATCATTATGGAATATAGAATTGCAACTATTTCAGGAGACGGAATCGGACCAGAGATCGTAACAGAAGCAAAAAAAGTGTTAGACCGTGTCGGAGAAGTATATGGCCATAAATTCAATTATGAAGAGGTATTGATGGGTGGTATTTCCATTGACACGTATGGTGTTCCGCTGACGGAGGAGGCATTGGAGACTGCGAAGGCCAGTGATTCTGTGCTTCTGGGTGCTGTGGGCGGCAATGTAGGAAATTCTCGTTGGTACGATGTGGCACCGAATCTGAGACCGGAAGCAGGACTTCTTGCGATTCGAAAAGGGTTAAATCTTTTTGCCAACATTCGTCCGGCGTATTTGTATGATGGACTGGATGAAGCATGTCCGCTGAAAAAAGAGATCATTGGTGATGGTTTTGACATGGTCATTGTCCGTGAGCTGACCGGCGGTCTGTATTTTGGTGAGCGTCATACAGAAGAAGTAAACGGTGTGATGCAGGCAACGGATACTCTTGTATACAATGAAAATGAAATCCGCCGTGTGGCGTTAAAGGCATTTGATATTGCCATGAAGAGAAAGAAAAAAGTGACCAGCGTGGACAAGGCCAACGTCCTGGATTCTTCCAGACTCTGGAGAAAAGTAGTGGCGGAGGTTGCCAAGGATTATCCGGAAGTAACATTGGAAAATATGCTGGTTGATAACTGTGCGATGCAGCTTGTCATGAATCCTGGCCAGTTCGATGTGATTTTGACAGAAAATATGTTTGGTGATATTTTATCGGATGAGGCCAGCATGATCACAGGTTCCATCGGAATGTTATCTTCTGCAAGTCTTAATGAAGGTAAATTCGGTCTGTATGAACCGAGCCATGGTTCTGCTCCGGATATTGCCGGAAAGGGCATTGCAAACCCGATTGCAACCATTCTTTCTGCTGCAATGATGCTCCGCTTCTCTTTTGATCTGGATAAAGAGGCAGATGCGATTGAAAATGCTGTAAGAAATGTACTGGCAGATGGTTACCGTACGGTAGATATCATGGCAGAAGGAATGACACAGGTTGGCACTGTCGAAATGGGTAAATTAATCTGTGAACGAATCTAAAAATCAGAAAAAGTGTAGGAACTGAAAAAAACCTGCACTTTTTTATTGATTTTGCATAACATCTGTGATAGGATGGATGAAATTGCACGTTTTAACGCGTGACCAAAGTAAAGTGTGAGAGGAGAACGAGTATGAGAGTTTATAATTTTTCCGCCGGTCCGGCTGTCCTTCCAGAGGAAGTATTGAAAGAGGCAGCAGCAGAAATGCTGGATTATAACGGAACAGGAATGTCTGTGATGGAGATGAGCCATCGCTCAAAACCGTTCGAAGAGATCATTGAAACGGCTGAGCAGGATCTGCGTGATTTAATGCAGATTCCGGATAATTATAAAGTATTATTCCTGCAGGGTGGTGCACACCAGCAGTTTGCAGCGGTTCCGCTGAACTTGATGAAAAATCGTGTGGGTAACTATATTATTACCGGCCAGTGGGCAAAGAAAGCGTGGAAAGAGGCTTCTAAGTATGGTAAGTCCGTAGCACTTGCATCCAGTGAGGATAAAGTATTTAACTACATTCCGGACTGCTCTGATCTTCCGATTGATGAGGATGCGGATTACGTATATATTTGTGAGAACAACACCATTTATGGAACGAAATTCCACGATCTTCCGAATACAAAAGGTAAGATTCTGGTTTCTGATGTATCGTCCTGTTTTCTTTCTGAGCCGATGGATGTGGAGAAATATGGACTGATTTACGGCGGTGTTCAGAAGAATATCGGACCGGCAGGTGTGGTTATCGTAATCATTCGTGAAGACTTACTGACAGACGATGTGCTTCCGGAGACACCGACAATCCTTCAGTACAAGGTTCAGGCGGATGCAGGTTCCCTTTTCAATACACCTCCGTGTTATGGAATTTATATCTGCGGAAAAGTATTTAAGTGGATTAAAAAGCAGGGTGGTCTGGAGGCCATGAAAGAAAAGAACGAGCGTAAAGCAAAGATACTGTACGATTTCCTGGATAACAGCAAGTTGTTCCATGGAACCGTGGTACCGAAAGACCGCTCCATCATGAATGTCCCGTTTGTTACAGGTGACAAGGAAATTGATGCTCGATTCGTGAAAGAAGCTGAAGCGGCTGGTTTTGTGAATCTGAAAGGTCATCGCTCCGTTGGAGGCATGAGAGCCAGCATTTACAATGCGATGCCGGAGGAAGGTGTTGCAAAGCTGGTTGAATTTATGAAAGAATTCGAAGCAAAATATGGAAAACCGGAGGCATAGCAAGATGAGAAAGATTTGTTGTTTAAATGCTATTGCAGACTGTGGTCTGGAACGATTAACAGATGAATATGTACAGGTAGATAGTCCGGCAGAGGCAGAAGGTATCCTGGTACGAAGTGCTTCCATGCATGAAATGGAACTTCCGGAAACTCTTCATGCGATTGCAAGAGCCGGAGCCGGTGTCAATAACATCCCGGTTGACCGATGTGCAGAAAAGGGTATTGTAGTATTCAATACACCGGGCGCCAATAAAAATGGTGTAAAGGAACTGGTATTAGCGGGTCTTTTTCTGGCTTCCAGAGATATTGTCGGCGGTATCGAATGGTGCCGCACCCAGAAAGATGAGCCGGATATTGCGAAGAAAGTAGAAAGCGGGAAAAAGGCGTTTGCCGGATGCGAGATCAAAGGTAAAAAACTTGGTGTTATTGGTCTTGGAGCGATTGGCTGTGAAGTTGCAAATGCAGCAATCGGACTTGGCATGGAAGTGTACGGATACGATCCGTTCATTTCTGTCAATGCAGCCTGGATGCTTTCCAGATCTGTAAAACATATTTTAGATACCGATACCATTTACAGAGAATGTGACTATATTACGATTCATGTTCCGCTTTTAGACTCTACAAAACACATGATCTGCAAAGAGTCCATAGACAAAATGAAAGATGGCGTTGTGATCCTGAACTTTGCCCGTGATCTTCTGGTAAATGATGATGATATGGAAGCAGCATTAAAGAGCGGCAAGGTGAAAAAATATGTGACGGATTTTCCAAATGCAAAGACAGCATCGATGGAGGGAACGATTGCGATTCCGCACCTTGGAGCATCCACAGAGGAGTCAGAAGATAATTGTGCTATGATGGCAGTGGATGAGCTGAGAGATTATCTGGAAAATGGTAATATCCGCAATTCCGTCAATTATCCGAATTGTGATATGGGTGTGTGCAGTGATGTGGCGCGAATTGCTGTACATCATGCAAATATCCCTAATATGATCGGCCAGGTAACAGGTATCCTGGCAGCAGATGGTCTGAATATCAACCACATGACCAACAAGAGCCGTGGACAGTATTCCTATATGCTTTTGGATCTTGAGAACGCAGTAAATGATGAAGTGATCAAGCATCTGGAGAAGGTTCAGGGAGTGTTTAAGGTAAGAGTGGTTAAGTAGGGATTTAAGTTAGTAAAAATAAAATAGAAGTATCTGTAGAAAATTCCCGTA